>NZ_CP047023.1:2560010-2865428 GCF_009796765.1 Paraglaciecola sp. L3A3 | reverse complement strand
TAGTGCCATAGAGTCGCGCATGACATCTATTGCGCGGTCTCGGGCTGATGCCGGCCAACCACTTGAATCAAAATCGTATTTTAAGAAACGGTTAGGTAAAGGTTGGTGAGTAGAAATTCCGGCGAATACAGTTTGGCTTAATACTGCTTTTAAAGTGTGTCCACGCCAATCATTCCCCCATTGAACCAGAAAGTCTTCTTGACGTTTACCTAACAAATCTAATCCCGGTGGATTAAATGCAGGGTTATAAGATAGAGGATCTTCATCCTGACCGGTTTCTCCCACAGCCACACCAATACGCTCAGGGCCGCTCTTCCACTGTCTGTCAGCTATGATGGCAAAACTCACTCCGCCATATAACATCTCGCCATAATATGAGCTTATACCATTTGTTGGGGTTGGATCGTAGGGATCAGGGTGATGATTAAGTGTAGTTCTATGTACCATGTTTACCACGCGCGCAGAGTCTATATAACCGCCTAACACACTTGCAGTGGGATCTTTCTCTATATTTTGCATTTTGGCGCCACCTTCACCCCACAAGTTACCTTGTAGAACATCGTGATCGTCGGGTAAACAAATAGTCGGTTGATTACGCATGACTTCTTTAAAAGACCAACCAAATTGATAGAACTTGCGCAAATAGTTGAGGATAGCTAAGTTGTCAGGACTCCGCACAATACCGAAACCACCATGACTTTCATAAATTTGGTCTCCGGAGAAAAATACAATATCTGGGGTTAGTTTCTCGACATTTTGCGCAACAGGTTCATAGGGGAATCCATAGTCATTTTGGCAGGTTAGGGCGGCCATACGTAGCTTGCTACTAGTAGGGTTAGCTTTTATATTGCCCGTATATATGTCTGGTGTTGCTGTACCATCTGAATGTTTTTCAAGGTATACCACTCTGAATGGGGTGTCTTGTTTTTCGCTCCAGTTGGCAATCCGGAATGTTGCTAACCAGCCATCATGATTGATAGTTTGTTTACCAAGTGATATCCATTGGTTATTGCGTTGAACCTGTAGCTCAATTTTTTGATTGTCTTTATTGCCTATTGGACCTGTATAAGCGCTTAGTTTCATTACAAAACCTTCAGCTGCTCGGGAATCACTTAGGGAATACATGGTCCAGAGAATAGGACCAAATTTTCGCTCATCATGAACCGATAATGCATCACCTTGCATAATCCAATTACTAAAACGATATCGACTACCTAATTTGTTTTCTGGGATTTGTTCTAGGGTCACTGATGGGATTGAAAAATTACTCACTAGGGCAATATTACCTAATAACTCTGAGGCCGGTACCAAGTGAGTTAAACTGCCAATCACTCTACCAGAGTCACTTAGTTTTGCTGTAAGTTCTAATGACATTGCACCTGATTGAGGTGTGCCGACTAATTCTAATGTGACAGCTTGTTTATCGAGTTGTATGTTTAAAGGTGTAGTATTGCCACCTAACATCAGGTCATTATTTTTAATCCCCAGATCGTAACCTTGTTGCACAAAACAATTACTGCGGTATTCATTTAACTCACTTTTGACACCTAAACGTAGACCTGCACCACCATCATTATGGTGCTTTTCCAATCGAGCTAGTTGTACAGAAATAGAAAACGTTTGATCTACATAGGTCAGTTGATGAGTAAGAGAATGAACACTTCGATTGCCACCTCTAGATAAACATTCTGCACCACCATCGATTACACGCCAATCTTCCATTGGGTTTGCCCAATATTCACCACCTAACCAAACTCTATCGTGAGTTTTATGCCAACTATCACGGTTGGGATTAGTCGCGGTTTTGACAATTGCCGATGTCATTACTTTGGTATTAGTTTGGCAGCTAGAAACACCTGTTGCTACCACACCGGCAGCAAACATTTTTAGAGCAGAGCGACGAGATATGTTTTTATCCATTATTTATCTACCTGTATCTTTGGTAATTGTTAACAATATTCATTTGATAACTATAATGAATTTTTATCTAAAGGTCATGTATTTGTTGCTTTTTTTAAATAACTTTAGTTTTTTTGTATAGTTATTGTAAAGGCCATATATGACCTTTACAAACTGTGGTAGATAAGGCTTTGTAAATAGTTCATTGCGTTTATCAGTTGGGGTTGATTTAATTGGAATAGCTTAAATTTCATCAATTTGTTCAATTATTCAGCGGTCAGTAAACTAGGTGATGATTGCTGCTTTACATCTAATAAAAACGTCTTTAGAATGCGCATCTCAGTTCGGATAGCTGGCAGAGCTCGGTTTAATGCACCTGACTTGAAATCAGACGTACGGTCAAACGTACCGGGGGTTCGAATCCCTCGCTATCCGCCATATATGAAGAACCCGCACTTGTTGCGGGTTTTTTATTGCCTTGAATTTAGTCATTTAATTCAACTAGCGAGGGTGAGAAGCCCCGCGGTTCGACAAAATGTCTGGAACATTTTGTACCGCCTCTGGCGCCCGAAGGGTCAGGCACACGGACGTGCCTGAGTACATCCCTCGCTATCCGCCATATATGAAGAACCCGCACTTGTTGCGGGTTTTTTATTGCCTTGAATTTAGTCATTTAATTCAACTAGCGAGGGTGAGAAGCCCCGCGGTTCGACAAAATGTCTGGAACATTTTGTACCGCCTCTGGCGCCCGAAGGGTCAGGCACACGGACGTGCCTGAGTACATCCCGTTCAGTTATCTGTAACTTTTCAATAATGACTAACTTCAAATTGAGACTTTTTTGCTATTCAACGTTGTTCGTTGGGCCTTTTTTATTTATGGCGAAGCGTCGGGATGAGAACCCCCGCGGTTCGACAAAAACTTCTGGAAAGTTTTGATTCACTACGTCCATGTTTTTCACCTGCTTCGCAGGCCAGCTAAAACTGTTCTAATTTGTTCCAATAAACTGGTTCACTTTATGCATTTCGTCCTTGAATAGGAGGTAGTTAATCAGTCTATTTTTTACTACTTTCGTTGTAGTTGATTAACAGTCAGAGGTGATATATTCAATTGTTGGTGTGTCACCTGCATGAGCCGCTCTGTTATAAATCAAATAACAATTAGTTTCGATTATAGTTTTTTGTTTATGTAAGCACCTGAAGTCCAAGTAAAAGAAGCTTTGGTTAGGTAGAAAATACTACCTTAATTGTTAGTTGACCAAATCCAATCCGTGGCAAAATCATCGCTCATGGCTTTGGAAATACCATTGTTTCGCGAACCACTAGGATAGCCATATCTAGTTTCTATGTCAGACGTTCCGTCACCGTCTAAGCCTACATTGGCAAGTTCCGTACTATCCAACCCTTGTATACTTGCTTTGGCATAGACTAATTGACCAGATGATTTAATCGCACCACCGACACTTTTTAATATTGCTATATTAGCTTCACCACTCATATCGATAAATTTGGGAGCGGCAGTGACAGCCAATATACCCAAAATAATAATGACGATTATTAATTCAATTAAAGTAAATCCACTTTGTTTGTTTATTTTCAATGGTGTGATGGCAGCCATGTTATTCTTTTCTTCTGCATATATTTCAGCTAGCTTTTAAAGTAAAAAAGCCAGTTATTGTGAAAATTGTATCGAGATTTCAATTCTGATAAAACTATATTTCAGTCTAAATAGTTAACCTGAATACTGGATAAGCAGAACCTCTCGATAACGCTCTTTTTGTGCCTAGCGACATTGGATTGTCTAGCAATAACACGTTATTACTTACGACAATCTCCCTTGCTATCCACGAAAAATTTCGTCACCGAGTGAGCATTCAAGTGAGGTGATTTGGACGAACGTTATTATATTATTGAATTATTTCGTTAGATTTATCTTGAACGATACTTCTTATCCAGAACTCAGGTTAGTTAATTTTAGTAAAAAATATGTACGGTAAAAAATATAAGGTATTGAATTAACGTTGGTATTTTGAGGAGGAATTTGAATGTGACTGCTGAATATTATCAGTTGCCATAAAAAAGGCTCGGAAATCGAGCCTTTTAATAAGAATGATAAATACGATTAAACGAGTAAATTAGCAGGTTTAAATTCTACTTCAGGGTCAACAAGTTTAGCTTGATCTACCTTGTCTCCACCTTTTATAAATTTAGTACCTACTACATAAGCTTTCGCATTATTGACTGAGTCTACTGCTAAAAGCGTGTCGTCTTTAAAATACCAGACTGAAAATTTATGCCCTTCACTGGGCTCTTGTCGAACTAATATTTTATTGTAGCCTTGAGATAGGCCCACCATTTGTAATTTCACGTCGTATTGATCAGACCAGAACCAAGGTAAAGTATCGTAATTGACATCTTTGCCACAGATAGAAGCTGCAGCTATTTTTGCTTGATCTACCGCATTTTGTACTGACTCTAAACGGATGTTACGGTCGTAGTGGGGGTTGTGATGAAAACTACAATCGCCAATTGAGTATATGTCGTTATCACTGGTACGTGCTGCCCCGTCAACCGCTATACCGTTTTCTATGGTTAAGCCTGCTGTTGCTGCTAGTTCGCTATTCACTCGAATACCGACTCCTACCACAATTAGATCGGCTGGGTATTGGCTACCATCAGAACAACTGACAATATTTTTGTTATCACTAGTGACGATTGAAGATACGTCTTTTTGGGTTAGTACTTCAACACCATTTTCAGCATGCAATTTCTGAAAAAACTCAGACATTATAGGCGCGGTGACACGGGCAAGAATTCGTTCTTCACGTTCTAATACTGTGACTGTCGCACCTAATTTTTTCATAGAAGCTGCGGTTTCAAGGCCTATATAACCACCACCAATTATTACTACTTGTTTGCTGGTACTTTGCTCTAAAGCTTGACGAATATTAGTGACATCAGCCGCTGTACGCAATGGGTACAAGTTAGAAGCATTATTAATTCCTTCAATCGGTGGGATAAAAGGTCGTGCACCTGTGGCAATCACTAGTTTGGTATAACTGTGTTGTTCACCAGCACTAGTAGTGATGGTTTTGTTCGCTGTGTCTATCGCGGTAATAGATACGCCTAAATTCAGAGAAATGTTTTCTTTTAGATAACTATCAGCTGATTTTAATAGGTTTTTTTCTATGCCATCGTCACTGGTCAAATAAGCTTTTGATAATGGTGGACGGTGGTAAGGTAGAGTCGGGTCTGCATCAAATAATTTGATTTCACCTTGCCAACCTTCTTTGCGTAGGGCAAATGCTAAATTAACGCCAGCATGACTGGCACCAATGACAATACACTTTTCTTCACTTACAACCATCGAGGGCACCATTTCTATTAGTTAGCTACAGTTAGTTCTAGACCATCTAAGTCTTGTGTAATTTCAATTTGACAGCATAAGCGACTGAATTCGTTAGCGTTATCAGATAACTCTAACATGTCTGCTTCAATTTCACTGGCTTCGCCAGCTTGGGCTACTTGGCTAGGGTTAACGTGTACATGGCATGTTGCACATGAACAAACGCCGCCACAGTCGCCATCAATACCTTTTACACCATTTTCTACCGCTAGGGCCATTACAGAGCCTGAATCAGCTTCTAGGGTGATACTTTCGTTGTCTTGGGTAATAAATGTAATTTTTGCCATTTTGATATTCTCGCTTATTTGTTTAGGTTTATGCTTTATTAAATTTAACCGTTAGGTTTTCATAACCTACTTTACGGTCGAAATCGTCCCAATGCTCGATATTATCTTGGGCGTCTAGTAAATCTATGGTGCTGACTTTTTCACAAAACACATCAATCAAGGTGCTTAATATCTGCCGTGCATGGGTGGCGCCAAGGCAGTTATGATGACTAAAACCAAACCCTACATGGGGGTTTAATTTGCGGTCTAGTACAATTTCGTTCGGGTTTTCAAATACCGTTTCATCACGGTTAGCTGACGCCCAACACAGAGATATGCGAGTGTCGGCTTTGGCTGCATGTTCGCAGACTTGAGTGTCTTCTTTTACTACTCGGCCCATATGGGTAAGAGGGGAGAAATAACGAATAAATTCTTCAATTGCTCGGCCTCTGATTTCTGGCTCATCACGTAAACGTTGCAATGATTCAGGGTGGTCAGCTAAATAAGCAATGGTATTTGATACTGCATTGATAACTGTGTCTCTGCCGCCAGCAAAAGTTAATATGAGTACACCTTTGGCTTCTTCTTTGCTCATTTTTTTACCATCGACTTCTGCGCCCAATAATACAGAAAATAAGTCGTCACTTGGATTAGCTAGAGCTTCGTCAAGTTTCTCATCGAGGTAATCGTATAATACTTGTGCTTTGTCGCCGTCTAAGGCATCGCCTTCACTTCTAAATACGTGAGTTCCCCAGCTGATCCATAATTTTGAGTCTTCAAAGGGGGTGTTAAGTAATAAAGTCAGAGCTCTAGATTGCAGAACTAAAGAAAATTCTTTAATCACTTCAACTGAATTACCAGCCAAATTTTCAGTCACTAATTTATCAACAATGCTATGAAGTTTTTGTTTGTAGTCGTCTTCCAGTGGACGTTTAAACCATGGGTCAAGTAGGCCTCTAAACCCTTTATGTTTTGGAGGATCCACTTCAAATGGAATTTGTCTGGTAGTACGAATGTTCACTTCAGACGGCACCACTATGCGTCCAGGAATATCTTCCGAGCTAAAGGTTTTAGCATTATGTGCACATTTTCTGACGTCTTTAAGTCTTAACATCATGGTGACGGGATCATCTTGATCACTTACTTGTGCATAACCTTTTTGTTGTCTTGCTTCTACAAAAGGATCTTTAATGTCGCTTATTTTCATGACGCCCTCATTTAATGTATGTCAATCTGTACTGGTAATGACATAATAATGTTATTTAAATAGTATTTATGCCATCAATTTGGCTAAAAGTATCGTAATTTTGTCTTGTTAACGGTTTGTTTCTATTTGGTTGAAGAAGTGCAATGTTTTTACTAGGTTTTTATTCCAATATTCCCATTCATGACAGCCCGCTAATTCTTGATATTGATGAAGAATTTTAGCCGCTTGTAGTTTGCTGACTAAATCTCGATTACTTTCAATTAAATCGTCACTGGTGCCACAATCTAATCGTAAAGGTGGGAGATCGGCTTTATTTTGTTGGCACCAGTAAATAATGTCTGACTCATTGGCATCGGCAGTTTGATATTGGCTTAAAGGTACGTCGGTAAAAATAGCGAGATCTTCCACTTTAGTAATAGAAGAGTGGGCAGATATACCACTGAATCGTTTTGCATATTTAGCCCCTAAACGTAAGGCTCCGAAACCACCCATAGATAAGCCGCTTATATATAAATTGCTATCGCTACTTACAGAGTCCACTGTGTCTATAACAGTATTAATTACATCATCCATGATCCATTTTTCAAAATTGCCATGTTGTTGCAGCGGTAAATAACCAGAACCTTCCCAGATACCGCCATCAGACGGCATGACTAATACAAATTCACTTAAACCTTGTTTACGTAAGTTTTCGTATACTTGGTGAGCACCACCTAAATCCATCCAGACCCAGTTATTGCCATATACACCATGTAACAATATGACAATGGGTAAGTCCTTCTGTTGGCTGTAGGGATTATAAACCGTGACATCTTGACGACGGTTTAGATTATCTGAGTGCAAGGTTAAGGTTAATGTATTTTTCCGAGCATACTTGGGATTAGATTTTTCAATACGAGTGACAGTCATTATTTAACCCTTAATTTGAACCTTCAGCGGTATCCATTAACACCACACCTTTAGCAATCCGGCCATTTAATAAATCATCAAAGCCTTGCGCTATATCTTCTAATCGATAGGTTTTGGTAACTAACTCTTCGAGCTTAAGTTTACCTTGTGTATATAAATCTAATACTCGTGGAAAATCACGCTCAGGGTTACACATGCCATATAAAGGGTTAATGTAAATTTTATCCCATTCGAATAATTCACAATCAAAATCGATACGCTGCTCTATACCACTAACTTGTACAGCTGTTCCTGCACTTCGAATAAGGGTTAAAGGCGCAGAGCCTAGGGCAGGGATAGCAGTACATTCAAATGCGTAGTCTGCACCTCGTCCACCATTTATAGACATGACTTGTTGTTTTACTTTGACAAAATCAATATCGTCTTTTTCTGAAATGACGCCATGAGTGGCGCCAAATTCTTTTGCTTGGTCAATACGGTTTTGTGCAATATCGATGGCAATAATTTTTGCCGCTCCTGAGTTTTTAGCTCCTTGGATCACATTTAGACCCACACCACCACAACCTATAACACAGACAGTAGAGCCTGCTTTTACATTCGCCGCGTTAACCACTGAACCCCAGCCTGTCATTACTCCACAACCAACAATTGAGGCGGCAGCAAAAGGAATGTCATGAATCAGTTTTACCACAGCTTCTTGTTTAACCATGGCATATTCACTCATGGCACCTAAATGAAATGAACGTTCAATTGGTTGATTGTTGTGGGTAGACGACTCTATTTTTGCGTGCCCTTCAAGACCACAGCCACAAACAGGGGAGTTGGTTTCGCAAATATGCACATTGCCTTCATTACATTGGAAACAATGGCCACAGGGAATTGCCCAGTTTAAAATGACTTTATCGCCAACCGCCACTTTTGTTACGTTTTTACCGACAGAGTGAACATAGCCAGCCCCTTCATGACCCACGATAAAATTTTTGTTCCAAGTCTGGATTGAGTCCCAGTCTGTATGACATATACCAGCTGCGACAATTTTCACTAATACTTCATTGTCGGCACATTCGCCAATTTGTATTGTATCAACTTGATAATTGCCTTTGCCGTCAGAGATAACTGCTTTAGATGTGATCATACTTGGGACTCTTTAAAAAATTGTAAAAATAATGGAGGTGAATTGAAACATAGTATAGCTTGCAATTACTGTCAGTTATTTATTAAAAAATGTCATTTATTTGATGTTGAATTGTTTAAGACTGTGATAATTTTATTTTTTATAACAGAATCATGTGTGAAATGAATGAAAGCACAAAGAGTATATTGTGAACCTTTTTGTATAGAAAAAAGTCATCTATTTGAAATTCATAAAGTGGTTTATCAAGCACAAGATCCATATAGTTGTTTTATGCATTTTCATGAAGTACATGAATTTATTCTGTTTGAATCCATCACTGGCCAGTACTTTTATAGTCAGGGGGAGTCAAACCTGCAAGACAACGATATAGTGTTTACGCCCGCGATAGAAACACACAACTTTGATTGTGCTGATGGTGAAAAGTCTTGGTACATTTTGCAATTTTTACCTGCTCTATTTGATCATGAAGATTTTATTCATGTAAGAGGTGTGTTTAATCAAGCCTTACATTTGCGCTTGGAGCCTGAACATATACAGGTTGTGCAGCAACAGTTGGCTTGGCTACATCAATGTTACCTGCGGGATCCGCATAGTCCCCTGAGTTTAAACTTACTAAAAACAATAATTTTATGGATAGCTGAGTTTTCTCATACTGTTGATCTACAAGACAATAAACCGATTGCTAAAAGCCCTGGGTTTAAAAAATTACAACCTATAATTGATTTGTTTAGACATAATCCTTCAGTTGAATTATCGCTTAATCAAGCAGCTGAAAAGTGTTATTTATCACCGGCCTATTTCTCTCGGTTATTTAAAAGTGTGTTTCGTTGTAACTATTCGGAGTACAACTTAAAACATAAGTTGTACAGTGCCGCCAGAATGATCAGCCAAAGTGAAAAATCGATTACCGAAATCAGCTATGAATTACATTTTTCTAGCCCATCTCATTTTATTGCTCAATTTAAAAAACAGTTTTCGGTTACACCTAAAAAGTATCGTAGTGAAGTACTTTTGAAATCTGGTTAACCAAAAATAAAACTGGCATGACTTCTTTTTTTGTTAAAAAGTAGGTAACCTAGTACGACAAGTCTTAAACAATTATTTAACAATGAGCATATTATGAAATCAGTACTAAGTATTTTATTGTCTGTTGCACTTCTAGCGGGCTGTGTCATAGATGGACAGCCACAACCCAAATCCCTATTAGATGCTGAATTATCTCAATTTTCTAATATATACGATTACGGAACAGCCGAAATGATAGGCGATGAGTTAGTCTTGAATTCAACAGGTAACTTATTCTTGACCACTAAAAAGCGTTATAAAAACTTTATTTTAACTGGCGAGGTTATATTACCCGACGTCAGCGAATACAGTAACTCTGGCTTTATGTTTAGAGGCAGCGCTATTAAAAAGGGAAAGAGAGTAGAAGCCGCAGGGTACCAAGCTGAAGTTGATCCTAGTCCTCGTAAATGGAGTGGTGGTTTATATCATCAAGCAGGACGCCAATGGTTACACCCAGTGCATAAAACCCGTTCTAACTTAGATGCTGACTTTGAAAAGAATTTTTTGCCCAAATGGACAGATGAAATGGCTAATGCTTATAAACATCTTGAATGGAACAGCTATCGTATTGAGTGTATCGACAACGAAATTAAAATTTATTTGAATGGTGTGTTAACCACTCATGTTTTAGATAATAAATTAAAAGAAGGCTTTATCGGTTTACAGCATCACGGTAGCGAAAAGTTACGTAAAACTGGCAAAACAGATAATATTGTGCGTTTTAGAAACGTATTTGTGACTGAGTTGAAATAAATTGTCCTGAACAATAAAAGCCTATTTAATTTAGCCCAATTTATCCTTGGGCTTTTTTATTCTTGCTTGTTAAAGTTCTATCTACTCTTTCGGCATAATCGATATAGCGATGTTAGTACTTGATAATGATTATAAGAATATTTAATTGAGGACGTCAAAGTCTACCCGCTAATTTACTATTAAATTCCATTACATCGATGTATTTTTCAAAAAAACGAATCAAGGGCTTAGAGTAGATTTAGATGGTTTCTTTTTAGTTTTAATTAACTCTGAAAGGTTTAGAATTGGTACAACCGAGTGGACTCGAACCACCGACCCCCACCATGTCAAGGTGGTGCTCTAACCAGCTGAGCTACGGTTGTATTTTACTATCTTTGTAAAATCTACTACAAACATTGCGTCTGAAGCGGCGCGTATAATAACTATGGTCTGATGGCTCTGCAAGCCATTTTTTCCTATAATTGATTGAATGTTCAGTAAATGTACAATTCAAATGTATTTGATTGGCTAACTTAGGGCCTTTTCTCAAAAACAGATAAACATTGATTAACTTTTGCGCCTCAATAGTTGAGATAATCACAAAAATGGGAAAACCATATTTTCAATGGCTACTACTCAATTCTTAAAGATACTACCCGGGGCGATATTACAGCGCTTAAATAGCCCTTGCCAAAATTGTATATGTTGAGACATTGCAAATTGATATGCGCTAAAGCCTGTTTTGTTATGGTGTTTTACATACATGGTAAAACTGGTAGATAAATTCGATTGTTGACTAAGCTGTGTGAAAATAGGACTTAGTTGGTACTGATAGTCATTTATTCTGCTGGCTATCGGTTGAATTTTTTCAATAAAATATAACTGAAATACATTCGCCATATATTTAACTTTAGTTTCAGCTCTACCATTTTTACATTTTAATTGATGGTTATGCTGCTTTAGCCATTGGGTTGATTGGTTTAATTGCTTAGTTAATGTGGTTTGACTTAACCATAATTTGGCGGGTAGGGCGAAGTGTTTTATTTGTTGTAAATGATGTTCTAATTCACTAGCGTTGATTTCTTGATTTTGCTCCAAATTAATTAAATAATGAAATGCTTCTTTACTGGCACTTATCCCATCTTCTGCTGTGCCCAATACATAATGTTGATTTGTACTCAGTGCATATTTCATTTCACTACTGTTTTGAATGAGTTCTGCCCACACATTCGTGATGTTGTTTAATTTTATTTGTTGCCAGTTTTTTAGTTTTAGCAGTAATTCTTCATTGTTGATGATTTGTATGCATTGCCCTATGGCTGCTAGTAATTGATGTTCGTATAGGTACCGAGTCGAAGGTAACTGTAAGCGACCTAAAGTGGTATTTCGTTCGGCCACTAAAGAATATAACTGACAAGGTTTTAACTGATAAAACTCAAACAGTTTAATAGTCGTTTCGCTGATATTAAGGGGGCGCTCAGCCAAATGAGGGTAGGGCGCTAGACTAACTTGTTTTAGGTTTGGCGTATCTTTATCTATTATATTGGCTAAACGTTGTTGATAGTCATCTATTAAATATGGGAGTTGTTTGTTGTTATTACATGAAAATAAAAAACAACTCACAAACATAGTAATTATCAGTTTAGCTAAGATCATCTACCTTAGCCTTTTGTCTGTGAGGAAATACTTCGCCCTCCATCAACCGCAAGGATTTGTCCAGACACATAAGTTGCAGAAATTAAATACGAGATAGCATGAGCAATGTCTTCAACCTGGCCTAAACGTTGGGCGGGTATGTGTTTTAATATTTCGTTTTTATCTTTATCTGACATATTCTGTTCTGGCCACAATATAGCCCCTGGTGCCACCCCGTTTACTCTTATGCTTGGGGCCAACTCTAATGCTAATGATTGAGTCATTGTCACTAAAGCCGATTTAGCCATGCAATATAAGGTATGTTGTTTTAAAGGTTTAGCTGCATGAATATCAACCATATTAATAATACAACCATTATTTTTGGCAAGTTCTGGCTGGCAATATTGTGATAAAAATAGTGGCCCTTGCATATTACTGCCCACTAAACTGTGCCAATCTTCTCCAGTAATAGTACCGATTGGGGTAGGGTAAAATGATGAGGCGTTATTAATTAATACATCTATTTGACCAAAGGCATCTATGGCTTGTTGTCCCACTCGTTCAATAACGGATAAGTCTGATAGATCACCTTGTACTAAGCGAGCTGATTTAGGCCTGATGAGATTAAGATCTTTGCATAATGTTTCAGCCTCTAAACGGGAGTGATTACAATGCACTACTATATTGGATCCTAAATTATGTAGGTATCTGGCAGTGAATGCGCCTATACGTTTCGCACTACCAGTAATAAATGTGACTTTGTTATTCATTAGCACTTAAATATAAAGAAAAAACAAAGCATATCGTCGAACTTAACTAAAGCCCAGCAATAAAAACTAGTCATCTAAATTTTTCAAAATGACTTTGGCGCTATCTAAGTAATAGCCTTCGAATAATAGTGCATGATTAAGTGTGTGATAAAGTTGGTAAATAGGTTTGCGATATATATAGTCATTATCTAAAGGCCAAATATTATCATATCCCTGATAAAATGAATCTGGAAAACGGCCGAATAATTCTGTCATGGCTAAATCTGTTTCTCTATCGCCAAAATAAAATGCGGGATCAAATATCACAGCTTGTTGCTTATAAAAACCGGTATTATTTGACCATAAGTCTCCATGTAACATTGAAGGTAAAGGATTATGTCCAGCTAATAGTTTTTCCACTGAATGTACTACTTTATCTATATCGGCTAGTTTATGCCCTTTTTCTGCGAGTAACTGCAACATAAAACCAATGCGTTGTTCAGCAAAAAAATGGCTCCAATGTTTATGCCATTTGTTGACTTGTGGCGTCAGTCCAATGAAATTGTCTTCTTGCCAGCCATACATTTGTTGACTATTTTGTTGATGCATATTGGCCAGACATTGACCGAATTTATAATGTTCATCGTTAGACCCTGCACACAGATGTATGTACTCAAGGGCTAAAAAACTGTGATTAGATACAATCCCACTAGTAATTACTTTAGGAACCTTAAATAGATGTGTTTTAGATAAGTGTTCTAAGCCCTCTGCTTCTGCTTGGAAATTACTGAGCTTGACTTTGTCATTTACTTTTACGAAAAATCTATTTTTACCATCAGATATTCGAAATGTTTGATGACTGTTGCCTTCTGGCATTTCTCGCACATCGTCACAAATAAACTCGTGCTGGGTACTTTGACTGATTTGTTCGCTAATAAAATGCCACATAACAATAATCCAAAATAAATGAGTGCTCTTTTATTATGGTGTATTTGGCAGTTTTGTATCTTTGATTAAGTAATCAAATTCGGTTTTTTTATATCATTTAGTAATTAACTTTATGGATCTTCATTGCATAGCTAAAGCATATCTCTGTATAATATTGCGCAATTAATAGTTGTAGAATTTTATCTATTATTACTGACACCCGTTTGGGTGTTTTTTATTTTTGTCTTGGGGTTTACACCCTATTGAAAAACATTCGCATGTGGCGCTTGGTAGGTGTCACCACTGCATTAAGGATTAACTATGCCCATAATTACTCTTCCCGATGGTAGTCAACGCCAATTTGATCATGCAGTTTCTGTACTTGATGTCGCTAATGACATAGGTCCTGGTTTAGCTAAGGCTACTATTGCCGGTAAAGTCGACGGCGTTCGAGTTGACGCTTGTGAATTAATTGAAAAAGACGCTAAATTGCAAATCATCACAGCGAAAGATGAAGATGGGCTAGAAATTATCCGCCACTCCTGCGCCCACTTAATTGGTCATGCTATTAAGCAACTTTACCCCGACGTGAAAATGGCAATAGGCCCAACTATTGATAACGGTTTTTATTACGATATTGATATGGAACATTCATTAAACGATGAAGATCTAGTCAAAATTGAAAAACGTATGCTTGAACTAGCAAAAACCAACTATGAGGTGGTTAAAAAGGTGGGAACTTGGCAAGAAGCCAGAGACACCTTTGAAGCTCGTGGCGAGACTTATAAAATACAGATCCTTGATGAAAACATTGCTAAAGATGATCAACCTGCTTTGTACCATCATGAAGAATATATCGACATGTGTCGCGGTCCTCATGTACCGAACATGCGCTTTTGCCAACACTTTAAATTGATGAAGGTCGCTGGTGCTTATTGGCGTGGTGATAGCGACAATAAAATGTTGCAACGTGTTTATGGCACAGCTTGGGCAGATAAAAAACAACTTAAAGCGTATTTAAATAGATTAGAAGAAGCAGAAAAACGTGACCACCGCAAAATTGGTAAATCACTAGATTTATTCCATTGGCAAGAAGAAGCACCGGGAATGGTGTTTTGGCACAATGATGGTTGGAGTATATATACCGAACTTGAGAAATTTATCCGTGGCAAATTACGTGAATATGATTATCAAGAAGTCAAAGCGCCGTTAATGATGGACCGAAGCTTATGGGAAAAATCAGGTCACTGGGATAAATATTCAGAACACATGTTCACCACAACCTCTGAAAAACGTGAATATGCGGTAAAACCTATGAACTGCCCTGGTCACGTACAAATCTTTAATCAAGGCCTAAAATCCTATCGTGATTTACCGCTACGCATGGCTGAGTTCGGTTGTTGTCACCGTAACGAACCTTCAGGTGCACTGCACGGACTAATGCGGGTACGGGGTTTTACTCAAGATGATGCGCATATTTTCTGTACTGAAGAGCAAATTTTGGCTGAAGTAGGTGGATGTATTGATTCTGTCTATGAAATCTACAAAATTTTTGGTTTTGAAGCTATCTCTGTGAAATTGTCTACTCGCCCAGAGCAAAGAGTAGGCAGTGAAGAAATGTGGGATAAAGCTGAAAAAGAATTAGCAGAAGCGCTAACCACTAAAGGCATTGAATTTCAGTACCTTCCAGGTGAAGGCGCTTTTTACGGACCCAAAATTGAATTTACTTTACATGACTGTTTAGACCGAGCTTGGCAATGTGGAACAGTACAACTTGATTTCTCTATGCCTGGTCGTTTAGGTTCAACTTATGTTGCTGAAGATGGTGAACGAAAAGTGCCTGTTATGATCCACAGAGCAATTTTAGGTTCGTTAGAACGTTTCATTGGTATCTTAATTGAAGAATATTCTGGCTTATTCCCACTTTGGTTAGCACCCACACAAGCTGTAATTTTGAATATTACCGATAAACAGGCCGATTATTCGCAAAAAGTACTAAAAAAACTAAAAGAAAGTGGTATTAGAGCAAAGTTAGACTTGAGAAATGAGAAGATAGGCTTTAAGATCCGCGAGCACACGCTGAAGCGTGTCCCATATTTGCTTGTTGTTGGCGATAAAGAGATGGAAAGTGGTGAAATCGCAGTGCGTTCGCGTAAAGGTGATGACCTAGGTAAAATGTCCATTGAGGCATTTATCGACAAAACCATGTTAGAAGTTGACAACAAACATATCTGATTAATTTTTTGGAGGAATAACATATTAAAAGCGCTAACATGAAGGCTAAAGATTCGAATAAAGCTCGAATTAACGAAGAAATTACATTAAATGAAGTACGTTTGGTTGGTAAAGATGGTGAACCTTTAGGCGTAGTGTCTATCAATGAAGCTATGGCTACTGCCGAACAAGCAAGTTTAGACTTGGTTGAAATTAGCCCTAATGCTGAGCCGCCAGTATGTAAAGTAATGGATTACGGTAAGTTCTTGTTCGAAAAGAGCAAGACACTTAAAGAACAAAAGAAAAAACAGAAGCAAATTCAGGTCAAGGAGATTAAATTTCGCCCTGGCACTGATGAAGGCGATTACCAGGTAAAACTGCGCAACCTGCGTCGCTTTCTAGAAGCGGGTGACAAGGCCAAAGTAACGATTCGTTTTCGCGGACGTGAAATGGCACACCAAGAGATTGGCATTGAACAACTAAAACGTGTTCGCACTGATTTAGAAGACATTGCCAACTGCGAATCTTTCCCAAATAGGGTAGAGGGTCGTCAGATGATCATGGTGCTTGCCCCAATTAAGAAGTAGTTAAGGTCTACAAGTAGTTCGGATTCTGCCCCCGTTCTCACCTTGCTGCTAAATATGTAACTTAAACTTTGAGTGTCTGCAACACGATAAGTTATTAACAATGCGGAGTTTTAGCAATGCCTAAAATGAAATCACACCGTGGAGCTGCGAAGCGTTTTATTAAAACTGCTTCGGGTCGCTTCAAGAGTAAACAGTCTCACTTACGTCATATTTTGACTAAGAAGAGTTCTAAGCGTAAACGTCACTTACGTGGCAAAAAATTGGTCCATGTGGCCGACACTGCGTTAATTCAACGCATGTTACCTTACGTTTAAAACAGGAGACTTAGAATATGGCAAGAGTAAAACGTGGTGTTGTTGCACGTGCCCGACATAAAAAGGTACTAAAACAAGCCAAAGGTTATTATGGAGCTCGTAGTCGAGTTTATCGCGTTGCTGTACAAGCAGTAACAAAAGCTGGTCAATATGCATATCGTGACCGTCGCAACAAAAAACGTACATTCCGTCAATTATGGATTGCCCGTATAAATGCTGCTTCTCGTCAAAATGGTATGTCTTACAGCCGTTTCATCAATGGTTTGAAAAAAGCATCTGTTGAGATCGATCGTAAGATTTTAGCTGACATAGCGGTACATGATAAAAATGCATTTGTTGCGTTAGTAAATGCAGCTAAAGGTGCATTAGCTTAATTTTTTAAGCTAATTTTTTTAATTAATAGTTTAAGTTCTTTCAGGAAACGGCGAGCAGGATGCTCGCCGTTTTTCTTTCTATTATTTACCATCCAGCATAAAAACAATTTTACTTTTAACCCTACTGTTTTAGTTCATGCTTTAAGTTAGCTTCAATGTTACTTTGTTCAAGGTAATTATCATTACTTAAATTCAGCAAAAAATCGTTAGAAATCCGTACTTTCCGTTAATTTCACCTAGCCTCAGCACCTTGCTTTCGTGTAGAATATCTGGCTCTTAAAAATGTCCAAACTTATCGCTTTGCTGCGGAATGTTTAACAATTAAAATATAATGTAATTCGAGGAAACTATGGATCTTGATGCCATAATTAAAGAAGCAAAAACGCAAATCAATGTTGCTCAAGATGCAAATACACTTGATGCCGTTCGCGTTGAATTCATGGGCAAAAAAGGCCGCATGACAGAGTTACTTAAAGGGTTAGGGAAACTTTCTAATGAAGAACGCCCTGCTGCAGGTCAAAAAATCAATTTGGCCAAACAACAAATTCAGCAACTTATCCATGCTAGGGGTGAGTTATTACGCACTCAAGAATTAAATCAAAAATTAGCGGGTGAGAAAATTGATGTCACTTTGCCTAGCCGAGGTATAGAGCGAGGAGGGTTACATCCAGTTACTCGTACCATTAATCGAATTGAAAGTTTCTTTAGTGAATTAGGATTTACCGCAAAAACAGGTCCTGAAGTAGAAGATGGTTTTCATAATTTTGACGCGTTAAATATTCCAGCTAATCATCCAGCTAGAGCTGATCATGATACTTTTTATTTTAATCCTGATGTGATGTTACGTACCCAGACTTCTGGTGTGCAAATTAGAACCATGGAAGTAGAGCAACCACCGTTAAGAATTATTTCACCAGGTAGGGTTTACCGAAATGATTACGATCAAACTCATACACCTATGTTCCATCAAGTTGAAGGTTTAATGGTGGATAAAAACGTTAGTTTTGCGGAATTAAAGGGAATTTTACATGATTTTCTGAATAATTTCTTTGAACAAGATCTGCAAGTACGTTTTAGACCTTCATACTTTCCTTTTACAGAACCTTCGGCTGAAGTAGATGTTATGGGTAAAAATGGTAAGTGGCTTGAAGTCTTAGGGTGCGGAATGGTCCATCCTAATGTACTTAAAGCCGTCAATATTGATCCAGAAGTCTATACAGGATTTGCTTTTGGTATGGGCGTCGAACGATTAACTATGTTGCGTTACGAAGTGAATGATTTGCGTGCCTTCTTCGAAAACGATCTTCGTTTCCTTAAGCAATTTAATTAAGCCGAGCCAAGAATATGAAATTTAGTGAAAAGTGGTTAAGAGAATGGGTTAATCCTTCCATATCTACAGATGCTCTTTCTGAGCAATTGAGTATGGCCGGTTTAGAAGTTGATGGTGTAGAAGCCGTTGCTGGTGAATTTAGCGGTGTGGTAGTCGGTGAAGTAGTTGAATGTGGCCAACATCCAGATGCAGACAAATTACAAGTTACCAAAGTCAATGTCGGCGACGATGAACTCGTTGATATCGTTTGTGGTGCACCGAATTGTCGTCAAGGTTTAAAAGTTGCAGTAGCCAAAGTCGGGGCTGTGTTGCCTGGTAACTTTAAAATTAAGAAAGCAAAATTACGAGGCCAACCTTCATTTGGTATGTTATGTAGCTTTTCTGAGTTAGGCATTTCCGAAGATTCAGATGGTATTTTAGAACTGCCTTTAGATGCACCTATTGGTCAAGATATTAGAGAATATTTATCTTTAGATGATGTCACTATCGAAGTGGATTTAACGCCAAACCGTGCCGATTGTTTAGGTATCAAAGGTTTAGCTCGTGAAGTTGGAGTGCTAAATCAAACGAATGTTACTGAGCAAGTAGTCGCTGATGTCGTGACTGAAATTTCTGATAGTAGAAATATTCAATTAGCTAACCCTGAATCCTGTCCTCGATATTTAGGGCGTATAATAAAAAATATTAACCTCAATGCTACCAGTCCGCTTTGGATGGTAGAAAAATTAAGACGTTCAGGTATTAGAAGTATTGATCCTGTAGTTGATGTAACAAACTTTGTGTTGTTAGAGCTTGGTCATCCGATGCATGCTTTTGACAATGACAAGCTTGAAGGCGATGTAATTGTTCGACTTGCTAAACAAGATGAGAAGCTAACACTGTTAGATGGCAATGAAGTGACTTTACAAGCTAATACACTGGTTATTGCAGACTCTAATAAGCCTTTGGCTATGGCTGGTATATTTGGTGGTTTAGAGTCTGGCGTTACTTCAACCAGTAAAGATATATTTCTAGAAAGCGCATTTTTTGCGCGTGATGCAATTATGGGTAAAGCTAGACAATACGGCTTGCACACCGATGCATCTCATCGTTACGAACGTGGCGTTGATCCTGAGTTACAAAGAACCGCTATGGAACGAGCTACCACCTTATTATTAGATATTGTTGGTGGTCAAGCCGGCCCTATAGTTGAAGCTATTGAACAAAGCCATATACCTAAAACACAATCAGTTAAACTTAGACATAATCGTTTGACGAGTGTATTAGGTATTGAAATATCAGCAGATAAAGTATCAGATATTATTCAGCGTTTAGGTTTTGCTATGTCATTTGAAAATGGCATTTGGCAGGTATCAGTTCCTCCTTATCGTTTTGATATTAGCATTGAAGAAGATCTGATCGAAGAAGTGGCTAGAGTTTACGGCTACAACCAAATTCCGAACGTTTCGCCAGTATCGACACTTAAGATGTCTAAACATCAAGAGAGCAAAGTAGAATTAAAACAGCTAAAAACAGTTTTAGTCGAAAGTGAATACCAAGAAGCCATTACTTATTCATTTGTTGATCCGAAAATACAAACTCTTTTATATCCTGAAATTGAAGGCTTAGTTTTACCTCATCCTATTTCCTCAGAAATGTCTGTGATGAGAGTTAGTTTATGGACTGGTTTGTTGCAAGCCGTTTCCTATAACCAGAAGCGTCAACAACCTAGAATTAGACTATTTGAATCTGGACTAAGATTTATCCCAGATAAGTCAGAAAAAACCGGTGTTAGACAAGAATTAGTATTAAGTGGTGTGATAACCGGTAATCTTAATGAAGAAAATTGGGACAGTGCTACTCGCGCAGCAGATTTTTATGATGTGAAGCGTGATGTTGAAAACATACTTGATAGTGCAGGTGTGACCGGCTACTACTTTACTGCTGTTCAGCAAAACGCATTACACCCTGGTCAAAGTGCTGCAATTTATAAAGATAATCTATTACTTGGTTATCTAGGTGCGGTTCATCCACAGTTTGAAAAAGTATTAGGTTTAAATGGCCGTACTTTCGTATTTGAATTGGAAATTAATGCTCTTGGCGTAAAAAAACTACCTATTTCTGAAGAAATATCAAAATTTCCTGCAAATCGACGTGACATTGCAATCGTTGTAGACGATGATAAAGTAGTTGGTGAAATTTTGACTAGTATCGAAAAATTTGGCGCAAATCAACTAGTTGGCCTAAACTTGTTTGACGTGTATAAAGGGAAGGGAATTGCAGAAGGTAAGAAAAGCCTCGCGATTTCACTTATCTTGCAGGATAAATCTAAGACGTTAGCAGAAAGTGACATTCAGGCAACGGTTGATGGGATTGTGGCCGAGTTATCAGAAAAATTTGAAGCATCTTTGAGGGATTGATTTTATGGCATTAACCAAAGCCGAAATGGCGGAACATTTATTTGAAAAGTTAGGGCTCAACAAGCGTGATGCAAAAGATCTTGTTGAAACTTTTTTTGAAGAAGTACGTGAAGCTTTGGAGTCTGGCGAGCAGGTTAAACTCTCTGGATTTGGTAACTTCGATCTAAGACAAAAAAATGAGCGTCCAGGAAGAAACCCTAAAACAGGGGAAGACATTCCAATAAAAGCACGCCGAGTGGTGACTTTTAGACCTGGCCAGAAACTAAAAAGTCGTGTAGAGAGTTCTAAACCTTTTGAATAAATTGTTTTAATACAAAAAAAACCGGCAAATTGCCGGTTTTTTTATTTTTATAATTTGTACTGTTTATAGCACAGAAACTAAAGCTTTAGCTAACGCATCTACATTAGATTGACTAATGCCGGCTATATTTACTCGGCTCGAACCGACAAAATACACACTGTGCTGATCTCGCATCGCTTGCACTTGCTCTGGAGTGATACATAAGAAAGAGAACATTCCTTTTTGTTTTTTTACAAACTCAAAATCTTTCTGTGAACCGTATTCAGTTAACTTACTAACCAGTAGAGTACGCAGATCTTGCATGCGACTGCGCATAGCTTCTACTTCACCCATCCATTCAGCACGTAATACATCATCATTTAAGATAATATCTACCAAAGCGCCACCGTATGAAGGAGGCATAGAGTAAATACCACGAGCAATTGACTGTATTTGTGTTTGAATAGCTTGACGGGTAGCCGAGTTTTCAGTCACCATTACTGCGATACCAACACGTTCGCGATATAAACCAAAGTTTTTCGAACATGAAGCTGCAATGACAACTTCAGGTAGGTTATTCACCATTAAACGCATTCCGTAAGCGTCTTCTTCTAATCCGTCACCAAAGCCCTGGTATGCAACATCAACAAAAGGAATAAAACCAGTTTGTTGAGCGGTTTCTAAAACCACTTGCCATTGTTCTTTAGTTAAATCTGCACCTGTTGGGTTATGGCAGCATCCGTGTAATAACACCACGTCGCCTTTTTTAACTTGTTTTAGGCAATCAATCATGGCATCAAATTTTATGCTAGCACTGTCTTTATCAAAATACGGGTAAGTTTCGATTTTTAGACCAGCGTTACCAATTAATGGTATATGGTTAGCCCAGGTAGGATCACTTACCCAAACAGTTAACTGATCATCACAACGTTTGATTAACTCAGCTAAGATCCTAAGTGCTCCACAGCCGCCAGGAGCTTGAACTGCTGCTATTCTATCAGCTAATAAAGCTGGACTATCTTTGCCCAGCATTAGCTGTAACATGCCATCTATATACCCTTGCACACCTTGTGGGGTGATATAGGTTTTAGAATCTTCTTTGTCTAATAAAATTGTTTGTGCTTTAGCCACTGAACTTAAGATCGGTGTATGACCTTGTTCGTCTTTATAAACACCTACGCCTAAATCAATTTTGTTAGGATTTGTATCGGCTTTAAAAGCGGTGGATAAACCTAATATAGGATCTGCGGGTAGTTGAGGCAATACTTCAAACATGATGTTCCTTAGTGGTAAAATTGATGACTAGCGTATCGGTGCATTATGCCACTAGTATTGAAAAATTCGAGTAAAATTAACTCTATTTTATATTGAAATGGAAACTTTTTTCAGACAAACAATTTGCTTTATTGTTATACGTCCGTTCGTACCAATTTACTTGTTGATTTTTATCGACTGTAAGTACAGTTGAAGAACGAGTCCCATACTCTTCTCCTAAAATGAAAATTGGTGATAGTCGTCTTTCATGCTCCAGTGAAATGCCAGTTTTAGGAAGATGCTGATCGTCAGCTTTGTTACTATCAAATAGTAGGTCAAATAAATTTTCAGGAGTGATATTTTTTTGAGTTTGGCATAAAGTTTCTAATTTACTTTTACCTTTGTTCATTTTTGGCCAACTACTATCTAGTTTCTCATTCGAAAGACTATGGATCCCCGAAGTTAAAGAAACAATTTGATCAAAATGATTATTATATACTTCTAGCTTGTCCCATTTTCCAAACAATAGGTTATATCCATTGTATTGGTCTTTTGTTTGGCTGAGGTTTGTTGCATAATTTTGACTTGGCTGTGTAAGATAATTAGAGACCAATTTACCTCGACTGATTGCTTTTGTATTATTACGTTGAGGATTGCGAATATTGGTTAATGCAGCCAAAAATCCGCCTTGGTTAATCCCCATCCAACTCCCACCGGCTTCTAGATCTCTGCCTGCTAATATATTGTTATTATCTGACCAAAAGTTTGACTCAGCAGTCGGCCGAGCAAAAAATTCATCACGATTGGCAGCAATCATCAGTGGATAATCTTGATTTTTATTAATCGCAACAAATAATATACACATAATAAAAGCTTATAGTTTTTTCATTTTAGTCATTTCTTAATTTATCAACTCGATCAAATAAACGTTCAGAACTATCGACAAATTCAACACTTGATATAGTTCCTGTTAAATTATAACTAGGAGCAAGTAGGGTAGGATCATAATTAGGTCGACTATTAAAATCATCGTCCTTTAAGTAACCCATAGCGAAAATTGGAATAATAACCATGCATGATAAAGCCGCTGTAATAATGTTACGTCGGTTATCTGGTTGGTGAAAGGCTATAAATAAACTTAACCAAATGAAACTAACCACTATGATAGAAAATACACCCAGTTCAAGCCAATTGAACCATGCACCTGGTTGAATGTTAAAAATGACTACTTTTTCTAATAAGCTGAGGACATATACTAATAAACTAGTGATCAAGGTCAAGTTGACTTGATTCACCAAATGGCTTTCTTTCTTAGAAATTTTAGCCAATGCAGCAAAACATAATGGCCAAATACAGATGATGGCCAGTTGACTTAATTGTGAAGTTAAAACACTGATTAAATTAAATTCTTCAATACTATTGATGAATTTTGCGATTAGCATATAGCTAAGACAAACAAAGGTTAAAAATACTGTTAAGAATGCACGGTTCAACCAATTCAAATTTTCTTCTAATTCACTAAGAGGCATAGCAACAGGTAAGGGAATTTTTGTATCAATTATACGTAGTCTAGTGCGGCCAATTTTGATTATGTCATTGGACGTTAAATTTGCTTGCTTAACATACTTATTATTGACCTTAATACCATTAGTCGATTGACAATCATTAACTACCAATTGCCCCGATTCAGGGTCAATAGCAACTAACATATGGCTAGGACAGACATAAGGGTCGTCTAATCTTAAATCATTGTTAAAATCACGCCCTACACATACATAGTCTTGTTCAAACTTAAAATGTTTGAGAGGAATGTTTTTACGGGAGAGGAGCTCTAAAACTATTGCCATTCAATTGAATCCATAAATTTTTTAGTAAATGTCAAAGCTGATTCTTTTGCTACTCCAGCCAAGGTGAAATGACTTATCAAACCATTTTCATCGTGATCTAATGTGGCTGCCACAAATAATACATCATACAATTTGTCAAAGTCTTTATAGGCCCGCAAACATAAAACAGTCTTGCTTGAAACACCATGTATATTGGTGACTTTATCTTGTTGGCAACGATAATTAGTAATATCAACTTTGCCTGCTTTATTGCCAGGACCTGCACCAGTGATACTGTCGGTATAAAATGAATAGAACCTGTGTTGACCTAATGACTTTCCTTCTAACCATTCAAAGTCCAATTCAAGAGAGCCGGTATTTAAATCTGAATGCAGAAAAATTTGTTCATCTAATCGACAACGGTTTTCTACAGATAAAAACAAGGCATCTTTATTATTCGCATTTGAGTCGCCCCAGCAAGAGACAAACTCTGTAACTTGGGAAGGGACTGAGGCTTTTCCTAAGCTCGCTGTTTTCCAATTTTGATTTTTTAGACGAGAAAATAACCTTTGTTGGTTATCCATCAGTTGTTCTTGGATACGAGGTTTTAGTCGATCGTTTGAAATAGGCTCAGCATCTTGGTTACTGAGTAAATCAATGACTTTGGCTAAAGGGATAAGAAAGCCAATCTGATTACCTGCGGTTGCAACATTCACACCCATTACTTCCCCTTTGTGATTGACTACTGGGCCGCCGCTCATACCAGGATTTATGGCCCCGGTGAAATGTATCCTTTGATAGAAGCTATTTTTTTTCAATCCGTTAAAGGTTCCCGGTACCACTATCATGCCTAAGTCATGAGGGTTACCTAGTGAATAAATATCACTGCCTTGTTCAGGTAATGATAAAGCGATAGGAAAAGCACTTTCTGTATCATTTAGCTGAACTTTTCGTACTAAGGCAAGATCGTTAATCACATCTAAATCAATTAATTGTAATTGCCCTTCTTGACCTAAATGATCCATATATTCAATACGGAATTTTTCTGGATAATATATATATTCTGAAACTACATGATAGTTTGTCACTATATTACCTTGCAAATCTACTTGAAACCCTGAGCCAATTGAAGATTTGTTGCCTGATTCTAAATCAATTATTTTGATTTGATATAAAGCGTTTTGATACTGGCCAAAAAGGCTCTGAGCTGTCTGTTGACTATGCGCCGGAGCGAAAACCAAAGACAACAAAATTACTAATATTCTCAATATCTGCATTCCAATAAAATAAGGTGAATTTGACTAAGATTAAGTACTTTTTTGATGACCTAACATTAGGGCTTCTTCACAAAGAGTAATAGCCTCTATACAGTTAGTTTAAATTGCACAGAGCAAGAATGAAATGGTTTGTCGCTCGAATACAGTGTTTCTTTATAAATTAGTTATAATAAAAATCCATTTTGTTTAATAAAGGTTAACTGTTTGTTGGGTTGTGGTTAAAAATAGCGGTTTGTTTGTTTTCATGCATAACACCGCTTAAGTTACGGTACGGATTTCATGGTGAGTGATATACAATAGGTTTCAATGCTTTATATATGCATTTGATTATAAGAAAAAACATATGCGATTTTGTGTTACTCCTTAGTTGAGTAACAATATACAAAATAAATTTGCCAAATTAACCCTCATATTGAGTGAATTACTTAGGCTCTTGGTTAATTGATAATAGATCTTGTTATCGCACTGGAGATAAAGATTGAAAAATAAAGGTTTTACAACTCGTTTAGTTCATGCCGATCGTTTACTTAATAATCCTCAATATGGTGCTGTGCATCAAGCTACTAGTAATTCAGTTTTGTTTGAATTCTCTGAAGCACAAGACATAGTCGATGTTTTTCAGGGAAAAAAACTCGGTCATGTTTATGGACGTTCATCGAGTGGTTCAACTGCAGCCTTGCAAAATATATTAAACCATTTAGAAGGCGGGATTGGTGCGGTTACATTTGCTACTGGGATGGCTGCTATTTCTTCTTTAATGATGAGTTTATTCAAAGCAGGGGATCACATTATTGTCAGTCATTTTCTGTTTGGTAATACCCGTAGTTTCACCGAAACAATGGAGTTATTAGGAATTGAACTGACTTTTGTTGATGTGACTGATGTGCAAAATGTTAAAAAAGCTTATAAAGCCAATACTAAAGCTGTGTATTTAGAAACGATTGCCAATCCAGTTACTCAAGTAGCAGATTTACGTGCAATTGGACAATATTGCCAAGAGCAAAACGCCTTATTCATAGTTGATAGCACAATGACACCACCTAATATGTTTGATGCTAAATCTGTTCTTGCTTCGCTCACCGTCAGCTCGCTGACAAAATATATGTCGGGTCACGGCAATGTGTTAGGCGGAAGTGTGGTCGACACTGGCTTATATGACTGGTCTACATTCGATAATATCTTGGATATTTATCGCGGTACTGATCCAAGTTTATGGGGCTTAACTCAAATTCGTAAAAGAGGATTGAGGGATATGGGGGCAACATTATCTCCAGAAGCCGCTCATGATATTTCTATTGGCTTAGAGACGTTAGTCTTACGCACCAATAAAATGAATGACAATGCATTGCGCATTGCGAATTATTTACAAAACCACGAAAAAGTAGCCGCAGTCTATTATCCAGGTTTAGCTAATCATCCCCAACATTATTTAGCCCGAGAATACTTCCAAGGTTACGGTGGAATTTTAAGTTTTGATTTGCTTGATGATATTGACCCTATTGCTTTTCTAAATGCCTTAAAGTTGGTTATATGTGCCACTCATCTTGGTGATACTCGAACTTTAGCTTTACCTGTTGCTTCAACTATTTATTATGAATCAACGGCTAAACAGCGTGAAGAAATGGGAGTTAGTGACAACATGATTAGAATGTCTATCGGAATTGAAGACAATGATGATCTGGTTGCTGATTTTGAAAATGCTTTCGCTCAATTTTAAGCGATAACGGCCGCAAAGAGATAAAAAAAGTCAAAGAAGGCATTGTTTAAAAGACGATGCCTTTTTTGATAGATAACCTGAGTTCTGGATAAGAAGTATCGTCTAATCTGAATTTATCATTACAATTCAATAGCTTAATAACGTGCACCCAAATCACCTCTCCTGAATGCTTACTCGGTGACGAAATTTTTGTGTATAGCAAGGCGGGTTGTCGTACGTAATAACGTGTTATTACTAGACAATCCAACGCCGCTAGGCACAAAAAGAGCGTTATCTAGAGGTTCGGCTTATCCAGTATTCAGGTTAGATAGTAAAATTAAATTTGAACTAACTAAACTTGAAGCTTAGGACGCATAAAGGCCATAACCTTTTGCCATATAAACTGCGGACAAAGGTATGATCACCAAACAAGTCAGTTCCAGTCGTACCGTATTGATAATAGATTTAGGTACATTGACCAATTTTTGTTTAGCACGACAGATTTTATTAATATAAATTGTCGGATAAATGGACAGTAATGCCATTACAATGAATAGGCTCACTTTTAAATGAAACACCCAATTTTTAGCATAAAACTCAGCTGGTTTACCCACTCCAAACCAAAGGGTTAAACCAGCCAATAACACGATTAATGCACTTAGGCCATACACTCTATCGATCCTCGCTATTTTCTGCATTTGTGCCAGATTAAGCTCTCCTGTCAGCATCATATGTTTAGCGACTAAGGTACCAGCTAAAACGATAATACCTATAAAATGGCAGTAACGTACCAGTATTTCATCCATGATTTATCCTGCTATTTATCCGTTTTTTTTATTAACGTCACTTTTATTTTATCTAATAAAATACGCTTTTGTTTATATAGCGAGCCTAGCGCTTTTTTATAGACATTTTTACTGACATTAAATCGTTTAGAAATTTCATCAGCAGGGCTTTTATCAGTCAAAGTGGATAAGCCGTCGTGGGCAATAAGATCTTCTATTATTTGTTCTTCTAGGGTGTTTCGTGCAGTGGGATCATGAAATTGGAAACATAAATTGATTTTACCGTCTTCACGAATTGATTTGATATAGCCCTTCATTGAGTGGCCTATTTTGATCGGCTTGAATACTTCATCTCTAAATAATAGGCCTAAGTGAGAACCATTAATGATGGCTTTGTATCCCATATCTGTTTTACCACAAATGAGTAAATCTACTTCTTGTTTTGGTTCAAAAGTGCCGCCTTCCTCACTTGATTCTTCATATAAAAAATCACTTAAACGAGTAGATGCCGCAAGACGTCCAGTTTCATCATCACAGAATACATACACCACGTAAGAAATTCCTTCAGACATGGGGTAAGCTTGTTCGCTATAAGGCACCAATAAATCTTTTTCTAGCCCCCAATCCACAAATGCACCAATTGGGGTAATGCTCACAACTTTTAAATATGCACAATGATCAACGAACACTTTAGGACGTCTAGTTGTTGCAATAATGCGATCATCACTATCGTGGTAAATAAATGCGTGAACCATATCACCCATTTTACATCCCAGTGGTGCATTTTTGGTAGGCAATAAAATTTGCCCTTTGTCTTTACCATCTAGGTAAAAACCAAAAGGAACTTCATTGATGACTTCTAAGGTGTGAACCATTCCAACTTGTAACATAGTTTGAGCAATTATCTTTTTTTGAAAACTTAAGCGTATTGTAACTTATTCCAGTCAATAGCAATAAGCCTATAAAAAATATATTTTGACACATTTATTAGTCAATTAGTAACGGGAACCATGGCATAATCTAATTATAAATAAGTTGACTGAATTTTACGTTTTATGGGCTCTAACACGGATATAGTATTTTTAAATGGCGAATATATGCGGATGCATGAGGCGAAAATATCGCCAATGGATAGAGGCTTTTTATTTGGAGACGGAATTTATGAGATGGTACCTTCATATAGCGGTAAACTCGTTGGCTTTGCTTTGCATATTAAAAGAATGCAACAAGGTTTAGCTACAATTGGCATTCAGTTATCTAAAAGTGATAAATATTGGCGGGATATTGCAGAAAACTTAACGGCTAAAAACGGTAATGGAAATCTAGGTGTATATTTACACGTAAGTCGTGGGGCCGATGTTAAACGTTTCCATGCATTTCCTGATAAAGTTACTCCTACGATATTTGCCTTTGTGTATGAAATACCAACTGAGCCAGCTGCTGATAAAACCCTGACTAAGCAGTTTAAAGCGAATAGTGCTGAAGATCATCGTTGGAAACATTGCGATATAAAATCGACTTCGTTATTAGGTAACGTTATGCATTTTCAATCGGGTCAAGAATCAGGTGTAGATGAGACTATTTTATATAATGCCCAAAACGAATTAACAGAAGCCAGCTCGTGTAATGTGTTTATAGTCAAAGGTACTAGTGTGTTGACGCCTCCTTTGGATAAACAATTATTACCTGGTATAACCCGTTTAATGTTGATCGATATCTTACGTCAAGAGCCAACATTAACGATTGAAGAACAAGTGGTGACTATGGACGAAGTGCGTAACGCAGATGAACTTTGGGTTACCAGTTCGAGTAAAGAAATAGTGCCTGTTGTTGAACTAGACGGTAAACCCATAGGGAATGGAAAAGTAGGGGATATTTGGCAATTGGCGCAAACTTTATACAGCAAAAATAAATTTAATTATTAATCACTTATGTCACGACCTACAAAAATAATTATAGATTTAGCCGCTATTCGGGCCAACTGTCAATTGGCACAATCTTTAGCACCACACTCTAAAACACTTGCGGTTGTCAAAGCTGATGCTTACGGGCATGGTGCTGGTCAAGTGGCGCAGGCGATAGAACCTTTAGTTGACATGTTAACTGTGACTTGCTTGGAAGAAGCCTTAGATTTACGACAAGCTGGTATTAGTAAGCCCGTTTTGTTGCTTGAAGGTTTTTTTACCGTAGATGAGGTTGATCTTGCCTTAGCTAATGACTGCGAATTGGTCTTGCACACTCAAAGACAAGTCATAGAAATATTGAGTATGACATTTTCTCAACCGATCCGTGTTTGGTTAAAGGTCGACACGGGCATGCATCGTTTAGGGATATCTGCAGAGTTTGCCCATTCTGTGTATAGTATGTTGAATGACTCGCCGAATATTAGCCAAATCATTTTAATGAGTCATTTTTCTTGTGCGGATGAACTAAAAAATGGCTTTACTCGCCTGCAATATCAGTCTTTTACTGAATGTCTCGAACTAATTGAATATCACGCAGGGGTGAATAAAAACTGTATAGTAACGAGTTTTGCCAATTCAGCTGCTATATGTGGCTGGCCTGATTATCATTTAGATTGGATACGGCCGGGTTTAATGCTGTATGGAATTAGCCCATTCGATACTCCTCATACACAGGGCGACAAATTGCTCCCAGCTATGACCTTTAGTTCTGAGGTGATTGCGGTTCGCCATATTGAAGCGGGTGATTCAGTGGGTTATGGTAATACTTGGACCGCTTCCAAACCCTCCGTCATAGCAACAGTCGCGGTGGGTTATGGTGATGGGTATCCAAGAAATATAAAATCTGGTGCACCCATTATCGTGAATGGACAAAGAGCAACCTTAGTAGGCAGAGTGTCTATGGACCTAATTTGTGTTGATGTTACCGGAATATCAGATGTTGCAATTGGTGCTGATGTCGAACTTTGGGGTAAAAATCTGTCAGTTAATGAAGTCGCCAAGTGGGCAGATACTATTGGTTATGAATTAGTGACACGCATGCCTAGTCGTGTGAAACCTAGTTACATTAATGAGTAACAGCATTCACTTTGTTCATAAAGCATGGCTTCGCCATTAAAAAAACGTGAACTCAAACCTTGTCATTCCTGTGCCCTTCTAGTCCTAAGTCCATTCTATAAAGTCAGAATGTTGAGATATACACTCGATTCTTGCTATTCACTAAAATCTATCTCCTAGCTACAGCTTTGCCAGCTTTTTTCTTTTACCGAACCACTCAGTTCCAAGCCGATTTTATCTGCTTGTTTCTTTCCCTTTCTTGTAACTCGAATCTCGCTACTGTTTAACCTCTGGAATATCGATCAAAAAATCAGTGACGCCGATATCGACATTTAATTGGTTTAATAGGGTACTGACTTGCCCTCTGTGGTGAGTTTGATGATTAAACAAATGGTTGAGCAGCTCCGCAAAATTACGTGTACTTTGCACCCCTTTAGTATTTGTATATGTGTGGGGGGCTGATAAGTCTTCTTCCTTCACCTCTGTTGATAGCCATTTTATCAGGATGTTATCTAATACTTGCCTCGCCACATATAAGCTTTCTATCTCAGGATAAATGATTGTGTCTAATTTAGTGGTAATAGGAAACTCAGTTAAAGCTTGTAAACTTAAGTAAGTGTCTGAATGTGTGGCGAATCTGTTTAACCAGATCAAATCGCCTACCAATAAATGATTTAAGGTGCCAATAATAGAGCCGAAGTAAGCCCCTTTATTTTCAGTTAAGTCCTGACTTGATAGTTGACGAGCAGCTTCGAATACTTGACCATTCATTCGTAAATTATACTGCGCCATTAATAAGAAGTGATTTGGTTGCTGCATCTACATTTCTTGGTTGGTGAGTAGGTTAGCAGTGTAAAGGGTTTTTGTTGAGTTTTGAAGGAAGAGAGCAGGGGAAATAAAAATCAATAGCTGCCGAAATGCTGATGAATTATAACAGGTCGACAACTACAGACTTCTAAATCAATAATCTAGGTAAACTGAATAGCTTTATTGATCTAGGGGGGTATTAAAATCTTCTGCTAACTCAAAATCACCGGTTACTTCAGTTATTTTATTATCAACAAACTTTATTATTAACTCTTTACGAAAATCTTCTCCGCGTTTTTTCATGCCACGTTTCATTTGATATAAATAATACCAAGTGTCATGATCGAATGAATCTTCAACAACCGGCTTACCTAAGACAAATTCAACTTGTTCTTTGGTCATTTCAATTCGCAGTTTTGCGACGTCTTTTTTATCCAAAAAGTTACCTTGCGGTACATCAATTCGGAAAATCCAATCTGCACAAGATGAGAACATAAGGGTAACGGCGACTACAACTAGTAAATTCTTAAACTTCATTTTCACTCAATATTTTTAGCATTTGAAAACTGCGACTACCTATTTTTAGGTAAAGCCAACCTACTTTTAGCGGAGCATCCTAACCCAGCCCAGTTAGCTCAATCAATGCCTATTTTTCAAGAATTGCTTATTTGTAACAATTCTTTTGCATTAGCAATAGCCGACTCGGTGAGTGTATCTCCAGCTAATAGACGTGCTAACTCCTTAATTCGTTCATTTTCTTTTAAACAAATCATGTGTGTTTCTGTGGTTTTTTTATCGCTAAACTTAGTGACAAACATCTGATTGTGAGCTCTGGCAGCGACTTGGGGCAAGTGAGTAACACAAATAACCTGAGTCGATGTGCCTAATTTTCTTAATAATTCTCCTACTACAGAAGCGGTTGAACCACTGATCCCACTATCAACCTCATCAAAAATCATAGTGGCTACTTGATTGTTACTAGAACTGATAACTTGAATCGCTAAGCCAATTCGAGATAATTCCCCGCCTGATACTACTTTCTCTAATTTATCTTGGGCTTGACCTTTGTTGGTGGAAACCATAAAACTAATGTGATCTAAGCCTAATTTATGTGGCGTGCCAAATTCATCGTGTTTCACTGTAATAGTAAATTCAGCATCAGCCATATTCATTTTATGGATATGTTGTTCAACTTGTTTAGCAAAGGATTTTGCCGCTTTTTGTCTAGAGATATTTAATTTTTGGGCGACAGCACGATACTCGGTTTCAAGCACTTGTAATTGTTCTTTCAAGCCATCTAATAAAGAGTCATCTTGCACTAAGTCTTGATATTCTTGGCTTAACTCTTGGTGTAAGTCATATAAAGTTTCAGGCTGTACATTATGTTTTCTTGCTAAGTCTAGGGCTTGGGAGTAACGAGCTTCGACGTTTTGCATACGCATAGGATCAATTTCAAGCTGTTCGGTATACGCTCTGAGTTCAGTTGACGCTTCTTCAATTTGAATGCTAGCTTCAGTTAGCATAGTAACAATCGGGGTTAAACTGGCATCGTGCTGTTGCAATTCAGTTAATCTGTCTAGGCTATTTTGCACCGCAGACAGGGCATTAAACTCTTCTGCCTCATATAGTTGATGAAAACTAATTTGACTTTGTTCTAGAAGGGTTTGGCTATGACTTAATTTTTTATGTTCTAACTCTAATTCTATAAATTCACCTTCTGCTAACGCAAATTCGTCTAACTCAACAATTTGGTAAGACAGTAACTGGCTACGATCATCTCTTTGTTGCTGACCTTCTAGTAAGGCTTGATATTGTTTTTGTTGGTTCCGTAAAGTTTGGTAATGTTCACTGACCGAATTGATTAATTTTTGATGTTCAGCATATTGATCGAGTAAGTGAAGTTGGTGGTCATTTTTAAGAATTTGTTGATGGGCATGTTGGCCATGAATACTGAGTAAATAAAAACCTAAACTTTTAAGTTGTTGCAAAGGTACAGGTGTGCCATTAATAAATGCCTTAGAACGTCCCTCAGAAGAGATCACTCGTCTAATGAGTACATCATGGTCATCAGCCAATTCATGCTGTTCTAGCCAACTTAAGGCCGCAGGCAGTTTAGAAATATCAAAACTCGCACTTACTTCAGCTTTTTCTGCGCCAGTTCTGACCATTCCACTATCAGCTCTGTCACCTAAGCACAATCCCAAGGCGTCCACAGATATGGATTTTCCCGCACCTGTTTCGCCGGTGACGGCTGTCATACCAAGATTAAATTCAATATCTAGTGTTTTTACAACCGCAAAGTTTCGAATGGAAAGGTGAGTTAGCATAGTAATACCTATACCTGTTTAATTATACAGTGGTGTAAATATAACCATGCTTTGGGGTTGTGTCTAGCATTCAAATAAAAAAGTTTAAACTTTGTTCAGGAACTTGGCTTAATAAAGTTTACTACCCCAACCAAGTTTTGTTCTTAATACATTGAAATAGTTGTAGTTTTCAGGGTGTATTAGAGTAAGTTTAGCTGGGTTTTTACTGATAATAACTTGGTCGCCTGGTAGTACAGTTAATACTATATGGCTGTCACAACTCACTTGTAAGTTGTCTGAATTATCAGGAGAAACTTTTAATTTTACTATACTGTTGGCATCTACCACTATAGGGCGACTACTTAAAGTATGAGGGAACATTGGTACTAAAGTTAACGCATCTAAGGTTGGAGTAAGAATTGGGCCACCACCTGATAAGGAATAAGCAGTAGAACCTGTAGGCGTGGCGACTATTAATCCATCAGAACGTTGGCTAAAAACAAAATGGTTGTCTAAATAGACTTCAAACTCCATCATGTGAGCTACTTTCCCATGGTGTATAACTACTTCGTTGACCGCGGTATCATGGCTTTGTAATTCTCCTTGGCGATAGACTTCGACGGTTAATAAAAACCTTTCTTCTATTTGATAATTTTCATCAAAAATACTATCTAATTGAGGTTCTATATCATCGGGATTAATGTCGGTCAGAAAGCCTAAGTTCCCCCGGTTAATACCTACTACAGCCACATTGTATTCAGCTAAAATCCGAGCGGCGCCTAACATATTGCCATCCCCACCCACAACAATAGCTAAGTCTGCTTGTTTGCCAATAGTGTGAATATCAGCGGCTTCAAAACCTTGAGAGTCTAATTTTTTTGCGGTGCGTTCTTCAACTAACACCCTGCAGCCGCGTTTAGTGAGATAAACGATTAATGCTTTAAAGCTAAGATTAGCATCTGCATGTGCTTGTTTGCCGATTAAACCAACAGTATTAAATTTCATAGAATTACGATATATAGCGATATGGGCAGAAGTATACCCATTGCATGTAATGAAAGTCATTTCTTTCTGTGTATTTAGTGCATTCTTTAAGTTTTCATTGACTGCAAGAATGGATTCTTTTTATAGTCGTTCAATAATTATTATAAATAGGAAAGGATTGATGGGGCCAATAATGTTAGACATTGCAGGTTATGAACTGTCATTGGAGGAAATAGATAAGTTAGACCATCCACTTGTCGGAGGCTTAATTTTATTTAGCCGAAATTATTATGACCAAAAACAGTTGGCCGATTTAGTAAAACACATTCGCATGGTAACGCGTAATGATGTGATCATTGCTACAGACCATGAAGGAGGGCGAGTTCAGCGTTTTCGACAAGGTTTTAGTAAAATACCTGCTATGGGTGATATAGCAATAAAATCGGACTATTATGACCTGAAAGATGAAGATGTCTGTCAACATTTAGGTTGGTTAATGGCAGCAGAATTACAGGCTTTTGATATAGATATTAGTTTTGCCCCCGTGCTCGACATTCATGGCGTATCAGAAGTTATAGGCGATAGAAGTTTTCATCAGCAACCAGCACAAATTATTAAATTGGCTAGTCATTTTATAAAAGGAATGCACCAAGCCGGTATGAAGGCCACTGGTAAACATTTTCCAGGTCACGGTAATGTCTTAGAAGATTCCCATATTGCTATGCCAGTAGATAAACGCACTCGCCAAGACATTTTTGAACACGATATGGCAATTTTTGCCGCTATTCATCAACAAGGCTTGTTAGATGCAGTGATGCCAGCCCATGTTATTTACCCTGATGTAGATGATTTACCTGCTGGATTTTCAAGCACTTGGATCAAACAAATTTTGCGAGAGCAACTTGCATTTGATGGTGTGGTGTTTTCTGATGATTTATCTATGCAAGGTGCGGTACAAATGGGAGATATTGTACAGAGGGCTGAATTAGCGATAACTGCAGGTTGTGATATGGTTTTAGTGTGTAATGATGCCACTGGTGCGACCAAGGTGATTGATGGTTTACCTAGCAATATGCCCCATTCTTTACGAGCTAATAGCTTGCGTAAACAAGCCTGTTTAGATTTTAAATCTTTACAAAAAACAGATAGGTATCTAGGTGTGCAGAAAATATTAGATCAATTCCATGCAGACTAAAAACAAATTACTTCTGCTTTCGATATTTTCGTCTGTGGCTTTTTATTTTATTTTGAATTATTTAGGTAACACCTCAGTTGTTTCGGCTACTGCGGCCATCACCTTATTCACCGCTATGCTCTGGGTGACTGAAGCTTTACCTATTCCTGTTACCTCTTTAATCCCATTTTTTGCTTTTCCTATGGCCGGAGTATTAAGCCATCAACAAGCGGCATCGGCTTTAGGGAGTCATGTCATTATATTGCTGATGGGGGCATTTATGTTGTCAAAAGCATTAGAGAAGTCCAACGTGCATAGTCGTTTAGCTTATTATCTAGTAAACGTAACAGGCGGTAAAAGTGCCAAACGATTGGTGCTAGGCTTTATGTTAACCGCTGCGATTTTAAGTATGTGGATTTCTAACTCAGCCACTACTTTAATGTTATTACCTATCACCCTTGCAGTATTAAAACATGTGAAAGATCCTAAATTGACTGTTGCAATGTTATTAGGGATTGCCTATGCCGCTAGTTTAGGTGGCGTGGGTACACCTGTGGGTACACCGCCGAATATTATTTTTATGAGTGTTTATCTTGAAACCCAAGGTAAAGAAATCAGCTTTTTAGAATGGATGAAAACTGGCGTTCCTATTGTTGTCATTGGTATTCCTATTATTGCTTGGTGGTTAACCCGTAACCTAGAAAATACACAAGAATATATATTACCTAAATCAGGGCAATGGCAACCTGCCGAAAAACGCGTATTAGCTGTGTTTTTGTTTGTGGCATTAGCATGGATGTTTCGACCTTATTGGACCGTATGGCTACACGTCACCACAATCGGTGACAGTAGTATTGCATTGGCGGGCGTGGTTATGATGTTTCTGATCCCCAACGGCAATAAGCCTAAAGAGGTTACTAAAACTGCCACTAGATTTGGTGAAGTGGCTGAAAGTCAAGGATCGAATAAACTACTCGATTGGCAAACCGCAGTGTCGATTCCGTGGGGTATGTTGTTATTATTTGCTGGCGGTATCTGTATTGCTAAAGCTTTTGCTGAATCAGGTTTGAGCCTTTTATTGGGGGATGCATTGAGTGGGTTGTCTAGTTTGCCCATACCTCTATTAGTTTTATCTATTTGCCTATTCATTACTTTTTTAACTGAAATTACCTCAAATACCGCTACAGCCACTTTATTTATGCCGATTTTGGCTGCAACTGGTATAGCCGTGGGTATCGATCCTGCCTTAATCATGATGCCTGCCGCCATTAGTGCAAGCTGCGCATTTATGTTACCTGTCGCAACTGCACCCAATGCAATTGTCTATGGTATGGATAAATTCAGTATTAAAACTATGGCCAGAGAAGGGTTTGTATTGAATATTATTCTTGCCTTTGTGGTGACTGGCGTAAGTTATGTCACCTTGTAAAGATGGTTATTCCATTTTTAATATTGATTCTGTCTATTTATATCGTACAGTTTAAATTTTTGTGAAAGGTTTATTCAATATGTTTAATAATGAATTTGGTCGTTATTTAACAAAATTTTCTAGGTTGGCCACTGTCGTATTTATTTCACTTGTCAGTAATTCAAATGCTAATAAATTAATGCCCGAGATTGATGTCAATAAAGCGGATCCGAATCAACCCAGCTTTACTTCTTTTAACGATCAAACCCCTAAAGGAATGGTTTGGCAAAAAGTAGCAAGATTATCAGACGAGTTCGATCATTGGGATGCTAAAAAATGGACTAAAACTAATTGGAATTATGGCAACACACCCGTCAATATGTTGGATAAAAACTCTGGGGTAAGTGATAGTAATTTATGGATAAAAGCCACATTAAATGACAAGAGTGAAGACAGATGGTTCGAAACATCACGTGTACGCTCCATAGCAAAAATTAAATTCCCTATGTACACAGAAAGCCGGATTAAAACCGCACATATTTCTGCTTATAATACCTTCTGGTTGAATAATGGTAATGTTAATAACCGTGATGAAATAGACATAATCGAGAATAATTCGAACCCTTCTAGAGACTATGTCAATGAAGATTATCCATGGCAAATGAGTTCACAATATTTTGTGGTTAAAAATGGGCAAACGGAACGTGCTAAAGGGAATTTTGACAACCGCAATTTATCTGCTGCAAATACCCTCAAGGGCGTTAAGTGGAATGATGAATATCATGTGGTTGGTGCATGGTGGAAAGATGCCCACAATGTGCAATTTTATTTAAACGGCGAATCTGCTGGTAGCATTAAAACTAAAAAACTATTCACATTAGAGCTACATCTAATTTGGGATCTATGGACCCAAGATTCATCCTGGGTTGGCGGTTTGCCTAAAAAGACAGATTTATTAGATGACTCTATTAATACTATGAAGATTGATTGGGTAAGAACATGGAGATTGACGCATCAATAAATTTCAATTTTGTCATTTAAAAATCTTGGTTACTTCACTTTTTTGCGGTTTTCTATTGAGCTGTGAATTTAGTGAGCAAAAAGCCCAACAACAGCCAGCACCTCAAGTAGGTCAAGTTTCTTTAGCTAATGTTTTAACGGCAGGGCCATTCGGTGCTTGTGTGATTGATCAAGAGCTTAATACCCATTGTTGGGGCAAGAACTACATGCAGAAAGATGCCGATTTTGATTGTCGTTTGCATCCTGATAAGTGGGGCCAAATTACAGAGGTGTCAATAGCTGGGCAACACAAGCCTTATACTTGTTTTGGTCGGGCTTATGCTCCACATGATTTAGGTAAGGTGTTGGCTAATGCTGAAACTCATACAGGTGTTTGTTCCATTTTAGCTGAGTCAAAAAACAGCCTGTCTAATATACGATGCTGGGGCCCAGAGATGAATACTGATACTCCTAACTATAAAGATTTTGTCAGCATATCAGGTGGTGATCGCCATGCTTGTGGTATTAGATATAATGGTGATGTCATTTGTTGGCCAACCACTAGTGATGCTCAGCAAACCAATTACAATAGAAATTGGGCTGGTAAATATCCAAGGCCACCTGCAGGGCTTAAAGCCAAAGCTATCGCAAGTACGGGTGATGCAGTTTGTGCCATTCGTAAGTTGGACGATAAAGTGGTTTGCTGGGGAGGGCTACAAGCACCCCTTGCTCTAAAAGCTAAACAAATATCCGTAGGGGGTGGTTGGCCTGATTATAGCAAAATAGGAAAACCAAAGTTTCCAGCGCAAGCTTGTGCTATTGATATGTCAGACCATGTTATTTGTTGGGGATCCGGTAAAGCATTAAACGTACCTGATAGTTTAACGGCCAAGTCTATTGCCACTTATTCAACAGGTTCTTGTGCTGTGACCCTAAACGGCAAGGGAGTGTGTTGGGGGGAAGATATTAACTTGAACCCTGATTTTTATGTTGATGAAAAGCCTAAAGGGCATAATTTGCAGTATGTTTCGGCCGCTAAAGGGGCTGTTATATTTATTCGTGAAGACAATAGTGTGTATGTATATAGAGGGTACCAAAGTATTGAAAAACCTTACTTTATACCGCCACCTTTGGTTAAAGCATATACTCAGTAATAATCATATTTATCCTACTTGTTATGGGATTTTTAAATAACACTAGAAATTAATAAAAGGAAAGAAAAATGGGAAATACTGTGAATGGCAGTTGTTTGTGTGGAGCAGTAAAAAGCACAGTAACTGGTCCTTTTAATCGCTTTTATCAATGTTATTGTGATCGATGTCAAAAGAAGACGGGCTCTGCTTTTGCGGCTTTAATTTTTACGAGCCCTGATAGAATTGAGTGGCACTCAGGTCAAGAACAAACCAAACGCTTTGATTTACCTAATGCGGTACGTTTTAGTAATAACTTTTGCACTAATTGTGGCTCACAGGTGCCTTACTTGAGTCGAGATGGTTCACAATTAGTAATACCAGCTGGGTATCTTGATGGTGATCCAAAAATACGCCCTATGGCGAATATTTTTTCTGCAGAAACACCTTGTTGGTTTGAAGAAGGTCAAACTGCAGATAGGTTTAAGCAGTACCCAGAATAAGACAATGAAAAAGGCCATTGATAATTATCAATGGCCCCTAATCTTGTGATTAAGGATTACTTATCTCGACCTAAAATGGTTGTTTCCGATTTTTTCGCTGCCTTTGCTGCTTTTTTTTCTTTTGCGGTTAATAAGGGTTGTTTCTTGGCATTTTTTTTACTGTCTTGTCCTTTACTCATAATATTTTACCACCTGTTGTAGTTAAGCCATTTGTACATAATTGGATGTAAATTCGTCAGTAATTGAATTTTTAGATGGAAATTCAATTTAAAAACACGCTTCTTATTCAAAGCCCAGGTTTAGTAAAGCAATGAATAACCTGTTATTAGTCAGTTAAATTAACTTAACTTAAATTAACTAGACCCAAGTCAATGTATAACAAAATCAGTATGGCCTTATGAATGAACAATAGATAGCAATTAGTATTATCGATTTTGATAAATTATCAGCTTTTCAGTTTTTCCTTTGATCTATATACTCTTGGCGGCTCAAAATTTGTCATTAAAGGTCTAAATATGAAATCACTATTTACTATTATCATTGTTATCACATTGGTTTCCGTTGTTTGGTTTATCAAGCAAACCAATAATAGTCCCCAAGTAGTGAAAGAAACTAGTTTCCCTGTTATTTCTAGAGAAGATATTTTGAACGCTACTGATTTGAAAGCAGGCGTTAAACTAGCTGTTCAACAAGTTAATGATCAAGCAATTAGTGAGTGGCTTGAAAAAGCCAGTGATTTAGCCGAAGAAGCCGGTTTACCCGCTGAGGACATCAGCTATCTGCAATCCAATTTAGCCAAAAAATTTGTAGTGTTTCAAGCTAAACGGAGTTTGTTCAACGACGCCGTTGAACAGGCTTATTATGCAATAGAAGATATCACGCCAATAAAAGAGCAGTATCCTGAAGCGCAGGATTTATTTGTCAAAGTGGATGCTTTATTAAAAAAACGCAACAAACTGATCGAACAAATAGCCAAAGAATTGGCCGGTGATAAACCCGTTGATGATGAGTTCTTACAAGCGGCTCAACAACAATGGAAACAACAAGTTGCTAATAGACAAAAGCAATAGTCTCTTACTCGTTTCTTATCAGAGTTATTTACACTGAATATATAATTTATTTTGTGATTTCTAAATACTGTTGGCATATTACCATTTAGCATATTTGTTCATAATAATATTTATACTCAATTGTAGTTATTTTATTACACGACACACTCTTATGGTGTTGCATGAGACTTTTAACATCTGAATTTATAAATACCCAATAAAATTAACTGTTTAGATATTTTCAATAATCCATTCAACGCTATATAAAGACGATCTATCGTGTATTCTGCAAATCTTGATATTAATATATTGTAATACAATATATTTTTTGTCATTATCTGTTTTACAAATTTTTTACATCACTGGGTTAAATTTAGAATGAAACGATTAATAATTGGCTGTAGCCAAGCCTTAATGCTGGCCTTTTTTAGTAGTAGTGGAACCGCACAAGTTAACAGTGCAGAAATTAGTGCTGATGCACTCATGTTACAGGGTAGTGGTTTTTTTATCCGGGAAGGGATGATCGCTTTTCGAGAACGTGATGGCAAAACCACAGGGCAGGTTAGTTCAACAGTGCCAATGGGCAACGGTCGTTTTGATATTAGTTTACATACAGCCGGTGACAAAAATGGGCAATCTACCTATACATTGAAAGTAGGTGAAAGTGTAGTGGGTTCGTTTACTGCACCTGAAACCAATAAAGATATAGATAACTCTGATAAATTTATTGCCACTTTTAAACGTGTGGAAGTAAATGAAGGTGAAAAGTTTACTGTTAGTGTCAAAAATTCTAGTAAAAACGGCAAAGACTTTAGTCGTGGATATTGGTCAAAAATTGTTTTTAAACCGATTGATTATGATCCAGGTAAAGCAAAATCTGATTTAGCCACTTTACGTTTACAAGAAGAAATAGAAGCAGGACCTGCTTTAATATCACCTAGGCATGCTGATGGAAATGCAAGTGTAGTTATCTCGGGTGAGAAAAAACAATGGCATGATGTAATATTAACTATGGATGGACCTTTTGCTTATGAGCAAGATATCGAGCCTAATCCATTTTTAGATTATAGAATGTCAGTCACTTTTGCCCACGAGTCAGGTGTACCGACTTATACTGTACCAGGTTATTTTGCTGCTGATGGTAACGCTGCTGAAAGTTCTGCAGAATCAGGGGTAAAATGGCGTGCACATGTATCTCCTGATAAAGCTGGGAAGTGGAGTTATCGTGTGTCCTTCGTTAAAGGTGAGAATGCTTCTGTCACACCATCTGTAGGAGAATATGTTTTTCCTTATCAAGGTGTTTATGGCACATTTAAAGTGGCTAAAACGGATAAGAAAGGCAAAGATTTTAGAGCTAAGGGCCGTCTACAATATGTTGGAGGACACTATTTACGTCACGCTGGAACAGGTGAATATTTCTTAAAAGCCGGCCCTGATGCTCCTGAAACTATGCTGGCTTATGCCGATATTGATAATACTTTTGGTGTTAAACCTAACCTTGCTATTAAAACATGGCAGCCTCATGCACAAGATGCAAAATCAAATGATCCAACTTGGCAGGGTGGTAAAGGTAAAAACTTATTAGGTGCATTTAACTATTTATCTGACAAAGGATTAAATGCCTTTTCATTCTTAACCTACAATGCCGCAGGTGACGGCGACAATATTTGGCCTTATGTTGAACGTAACGGCAAGTTTCACTTTGATACGTCTAAGTTAGATCAGTGGGGGATTCTATTCTCACATGCACAAAAATTAGGCTTGTACCTGCACTTCAAACTGCAAGAAAATGAAAACGATGATAACCGCAAAAAAGGTCCAGTTATCATCAAAGAATCTTTAGATGGTGGTTTATTGGGTATTGAAAGAAAGTTATACCTAAGAGAAATCATTGCCCGTTATTCACATCACCTAGCGTTAAATTGGAATTTAGGCGAAGAAAATACACAAAGTTATGAAGAGCAAAGAGATATGGCTGAGTACATTTTAAATGTCGACCCGTATGATCATAATACTGTTATTCATTCATTCCCCAATCAACAAGAAAAAGTTTATCAGCAGTTATTAGGTGCTCAATCTGTTTTAACGGGCGCGTCACTGCAAAACAGTTGGAAACATGCCCATGAAAAAACCTTACGTTGGATTACGGCATCTAGAGCTGCAGGTAAACCTTGGGTAGTGGCCAACGATGAACAAAATCCAGCAGGTATGGGTGTACCACCGGATCCTGGTTATAAAGGATTTGATGGCTGGGCTGAAGACCGTGAAATGAAATATAACCTACATGATATTCGTAAGAAGACTTTATGGGGTAATCTAATGGCCGGTGGAGCAGGCGTTGAGTATTATTTCGGTTATCGCCTTTTAGAAAATGACTTAGTGGCTGAAGACTTTAGAAGCCGCGATAAATCATGGGATTATGCGGGCATAGCTGTGCAGTTTTTTGCAGATAATGACGTACCCTTCCATCGTATGCGTAATATGGATCAGTTAGCTGCAACGGATAAAAATGTTGAAGACCCTTATGTTTTTGCTAATGAAGGTGAAATATATTTAGTGTACTTACACACAGCAAACAAAACGACTTTAGATCTTAGTTTAGACAAAGGAAAATTCAGTGTACGTTGGTTCAATCCTCGTACAGGTGGACGTTTGGAAAGAGGCACGGTTAGCAATTTGAGTGCCGGTGGTGTGGTCAATATAGGTCAGCCTAAAACAGAAAAAAATGAAGATTGGTTAGCGGTAATCCGTAAACTATAATTTATATTGAATGTTGCCAACCTTTCGGGGTTGGCGTTTTTTATGTTCCATAAATCTGCTTTAAATCATTATTAATAATTTCCCCATTTAATTAACCCACAGTATTGTTTTTCTTTTACACATAATATTTATACGAATCACAAAATTAAACAATTTCTTGCGTCATATATGGGCTTAAGAGGATATTCTTACGTGCTATTTATTGTAAATTGTTGTAGTTTAAGTATTTATACAAAGCACATAATTTAATAATATCTTCATATAAATAGGTAAGTGGAAAAATTAAATGGCTAATTTTGCAGGCAGTAAAAATTTATCACAAAGAATGACCAGTGAATTAGGAAGAGCGATAGTTTGTGGAGAATATCCTAGGGATGTGAGTTTACCCACAGAGGCCGCATTATGCGATAAATTTGGTGTGAGTAGGACAGCTGTGCGTGAAGCAATAAAAATGCTAACCGCAAAAGGCTTAATTTCAAGTAAACCCAAACAAGGGATCAGAATTTTACCGGAAGAACATTGGAATATTCTAGATGCTGAAATGTTAAGTTGGTCTTTACAAGCTAAGCCTTCTTTAAGTGTGTTGAAAGAATTCACCCAAATGCGGATGGCTGTTGAGCCTGAAGCGTGCGCTTTAGCTGCGCGTCACGCGACTCCCGAACGCTTAGCTGATATTGAAGATGCGCTCACTCGTATGCAATTATCAGTAAAAAATAATGATCAAGCTGCTGAATTACAGGCTGATATCGACTTCCATGTGGCCATTTTGTATGCCACTGAAAACCGTTTTTATATTCATATGCGCGATTTTACTAGCACAGCTTTGAATGTCAGTATTCAACATACTACCCCTGCAATTGATGATCCTGAGGGGGTGGTTGAAGAACATGCTCGTATTTTTAATGCCATAAAAACAGGCAATGCTGAAAGAGCAAAAAATAGTATGTTTTTACTAATTGATGAAGCTCTCAGTATTATAGAAAAAAAATTAGCCCAAGCTTAATCCAGCCAATCATTTAAGCCTAATATCGATCGGTATTAGGCTTTTTTTATGTTAAATCTTTTCATTTTGTTTACATTTCAATCTAATCAACATAAACTAATTAATCATAATGTATTACAATATGATTTCGGTTGTTTACTATGTATAAAATCCTTCATATTGTTGAAATGAAATGTAAAGTCTTAGCTAAAAAGTGAGAATAACCAAATGAAATTATTATCTTTAAGTTTAATTGGCTTAAGTGTATTGGCTTCTGGCTGCAGTAATACAACTGCCGATACCAATAGTACAATGCAAACTATAGTACAAAATAGTCCTACAATCATGAGTAAAACGTTTGTCGAACAAAATGGTTTTGTAGTAATTGAAGCTGAACATTTTGCCTCCCAAACATTGGCCGATACAAGACGTTGGTTGGTGTTTAATGAAAAAGGCCAAGCTAGCGAAGCAGGCTTATTTGCTGATCCAGATGTGCCACATTTTATTGGCGCAAGTGGTAATAGTTATATAGAAATTCTACCTGATAACCGCACTAATCATGATGAAAAACTGATACCAGGTGAAAATTTTTCTAATACAGCAGGAGTTATGGCTGTACTTAGTTATCCTGTTTATTTTACTCAACCTGGCCGTTATTACATTTGGGGAAGGGCGTTTAGTACAGGACCTGAAGATAATGGTTTTCATTTTGGCTTAGACGGAATTTGGCAAGAAAGCTCACAACGCTTACAATTTTGCCAGGGTAAACACATGTGGACATGGTCTTCACAACAAAGGGTTGATAGTAACCATTGTGGTACACCTAAAACATTATGGATTGATGTCGCTGAAGCCGGACAACACAACTTAATGATGTCAATGCGTGAAGATGGTTCAGAATTAGATAAAATCATCTTAACTCTTGATGAAAGCTTTACGCCAAATGGTTTAGGTCCAGCAGAGACCATTTATAATCCTGCAAAATTAGCTGAAAAGAAAACCTACCTTGATATAGATAACTACGCCTATATCTTTCATTCAAATTCAGGGTTCGAGTACGAAAATGGGCCACTAAATAGTTTTTATTTTGATAAAGCCCGTGATGTTTTAGCGGTAAATGCAGCTAATGCAGCTATGAGAAATAAGTTTATTTCTGCTAGTCATAAAATAAAACATAACTGGGACGGTAATAAATTTAATTTAAAATTGGTGACATTAACCGAACTAGACGGTGAGTCTGAATATAAAGTTTTATTAAATGGTAAAGTGTTAGCCGAAGTTAAAAACCCTGAAACTAATGTAGATTATAAAGAGGCTACCTTTGATATTGGTCTAGTAGAGTTATCAAAGGGAGATGAAATTGTGATTCAGTCCAATGCCGTTACCAATGGTAAGATACCAGAGGGTGATATCACTGCATTTTCTCGTGGTAGATGGCGTGGTTTGGTATTACAACTCGCCGAATAAACTGTATCTGATATTGGTCAATATACATTAAGTACGATTTAGTCTTTTTATCATCAGTTGGTGGGAAAATAGTGAGTCGTATATTGGCTTTGTTATGTTAAATCACTCCACGTTCTTAGTGTAAAACCATTAAAGGAGCAAAAAAATATTTTTTGCTCCTTTTTTTATGTTTAATTTTCTCTGACCGAAGCCATCCCACCTTGTGATTCTTTAACATCAAACCATGATTGCCGCTCTAAATATTGCAGGTGCCAACGGCAACGAAATAGAAAAGATAGAAGTTAAACATCTGTATTTTGATGAAGCCACAAAAGCCCCAGTATTAGAAAAGTTAGAATTAGATAAGAGCATTACTGAATATACTGTAGACACTGAGTCAACAGCCATTCTTAAAATTACATATGCTAATGATGTGGTTGTGGATCAAACATCACAAGAAACCAAATACTATTCAGATACTTATCGTCAAACCATCACAGCTAATAACGACATTACCTTTAATGTGAATGGCGTGGATAACTCTGCTGATTTTGGTGAAGCCGTATTAAGAATAGGTCTTGGTCGTGCACATGGTAAGTCGATTACACCAACTGTTAAAATTAACGGTCATGATGTGACAGTGATTGAAGACATTCGTGGATACGATCAAAATACTCGCCCTGAATTTTTTGGTGTAGTAGAAGTGGCCATACCTTATGCTTTGTTAGAAGTTAATAATAAAGTCGACCTATCATTTTCTGATACAGGCGGTGTGGTTAGCAGTGTGACTATGCAAGTCTTTAATATGTCGGCAAGTCCTGGTAGAACTCATTAGCCCTGATAGTTTTACTTAACTAAAATTAAAATGCCGCTTACCTTAGGTAAGTGGCATTCTTGATACTAAAATAAGCATGAATAGGGCTGTTACCTGATAACCCTTGCGTTTTTTCTAAATTATTTGCCTAATACAATCCTTGATAAATTATGATCACAGAAGGCTAATAAAAAGTATATTCGTGGTTAAACGTTCCTTTTGTTGGTTTTCTATAAATGCAATATGTAATATCGAAGTAGGGTACGCAGCCAGTCTATTTGGCATATAGTTAATAACTTGAATTAACTCAAAGTGATTGGTAGATTTTGTAAAATATCTTTTCAAATAACTAGAGTTCTTAATATAAAATTGTTCTGCTGTCTCAACCTATTTTCACACTCTATTTGCTGTATTGTTTTAAATTGTGTAGACGTATGTTTATAAAATGCAGTACCGCCAAAGTCGCCAGTGTTTAAATAGTGTAAAACCGCTAAGGTATAATGTCTTGGGTTAAAAATGAGGTATCTAATAATTGGGGACGAAATCTTGTTCATTTTGTGAACTGTAAAATTATGTTTTTGATGATGGCAGTTATGGTGTTTTGGATTAATACTAAATATGCGGATTTTGTATTGGGCAACGAATTCCGGAGTAGCTACATTGTTCTGGTGGTAGATCACACATGTTTGTAGTGACCTGTTAAATCATTGCTTGAGCTGAAGACAGAAACTTATCAATTACAATGACTTGTGTTTTTTTTTATTCCCAGTTCTAGAAACTTATAAGTTAGGTTTTTTTAACTCCATGGTTTAACCATACTAAAAAATAGCAACAAAAAAGCCAATCTATAATAAAATAGATTGGCTTAAAAGTACTAAATTAACTGACTAGAATGTTGCACGAATGGCTAAACGATATGTAGCACCGCTAGCCCATTCTCGAACTGTTCTCGACTTGTTAGCTTCACCTTCTAAGGCATTACCTTCAAGCTCAAACGTCGCATCAACTAAGTTTGTATAATATTGTCTATATATACGTTCGTTTAGGTTAACTGCATTAAATGTTAACGTGAATGTTTCATTTATCTTATATGTTGCAGACAAGTCTAGAGACCCACCTCCATCATTCCAAATAGCCCCATTGCGGTAAGACCGGCGTGATAACGAATCACTTCTGTGATTATAAGCTAAACGGATTAAATTACCGTCTTTTTCCCAAAAAGTAGAAAGGTTGTACTGGTGCTTAGACACGTTTTCTAACGGTAATGATGAAAGTTGGGTGTCAAAACCAATGATTTCTGCTTCGGTTTTTGAGTCTGAGTAAGTGTAGTTAGCGGAAACACCTAATCCACTCAATATGCCGGGTAAAAAGTCATAGTTTTGGTTATAGCCTAATTCTAAGCCTTGAATTGAGGCACCTTTACCATTTCGTATTACGTTTACGTTAATAATGTCACATTGAGTAACCAAATCGATAGCGTTACTTTCCCATCTATGGCGGAAGTTAGGCATACAGTTTGGCTCTTCAAACACTGTTTTTGGTGAACCATCGTCCTTTGGTTGAATTAAGGCTTCACCAAGCGGGTCAAGCGCTTCTAATTGCTCAGTAGTATAACCACGTAAATCAATCCAGTGTTCACTACGTGTGGCTATTTCTTCAAAGTTGGTCATATCTTTATAGAAAATAGCTGCACTTAATGCGCCACCATCGTTAAAGTACCACTCATAAGATAAATCAAAATTATTTGATTCTAAAGCAATCAAATTCGGGTTGTTAATGGTACCGTTTGAATCTCCTCCACCCCATAGGTTTTGATTCAATGTATAACTTGGTTTTAAACTGTCAATTCTAGGACGGGCCATTGTTGTAGATGCTGCGGCACGTAATACCGTTTCGTCATTTAACTGGTAATTTAAGGATAAACTAGGTAACCAGTTATCGTAAGTATTTGAGCCTGTTGCTTGATACTGGGCAGGATTCTCTCCTAAGCCAGGGGCGTACCAGTAACGCGAACGAGCTAGAGGAGTCGAGTTCCAATCTGCATCATAACAACTTTGTCCTGGAGCGGGACCCCAATTACCATTTTCATCTAAGGCACCAGCAAGGTTGGCACCCTCAATATCATTAGCATCAGGGTTATAGTCAACGCCATTATTATATAGTTGCGCAGCTGTACAAGGGGCTAAGGATGAATCAGCAGCTATTTGTAATAATTTGTAATCAGAAGCAAATGGTCCTGTTTTGTGTTTAACACCTGAATAACCAATGCTGTCTACTGAGCTTTCAACATAACGAATACCAAAGTTACCGGTTAAGTCGTCATCTAATAATGAGAAGTTCATTTTGAAATAGAGTGCTTTGTTCTCTAATTCAACTTGTCTGTCATTAGATAAATCAGGTCTTCTGCGTACATCAGGCGTAGTAAATAGTAAGTCTAACGCTTTTTGACCGTCAATAGTATACCAACCATCAGTAGCGTTATCTCTTGGGTAACCTAAAATATCTAAGAAGTCATCACCGTGTTTAGTTTGCCCTTTAGTTACTTGATCTAAACGTATAGAGGCAACACCTGCGCCTAAACTAGGACTACTTTGTCCGTCAGGTACCCAAGCATCATCAGCATTTTCAAAGAAGTTATTTTGGTTAAACACATCTTTATTACGTTTTTGATATTTAGCCCCAAATTCAATTTTAGTGACTGGGCCCCAATTTGTTTCATAATCAAAATCTAAGAATACCTGTTTTTGTTTATCGCTCAAATCACGATCACGAGTGTTCACTTGTTGCAGGTGAAGGGCATTTAAGTCATCAGGGTTGAACATGGTTGTAGACGTATTATCTAAAGGATCTTCATCTGGTGCACCCGTTTGAGGAACGCCATCAATATCAGGGCCGTAGCCAACTATACCTGAGCCAAAGCGGGCCAAACATATGCCTGATGTACAGTCGTAACCTACTGGTTCAACCACACCAACCGCTAACCCTTCGGTTTGAGCATCGCTAACGTGCGCAAAGTTATTGGTATTGATGTAGGTGTAATAGTCATCATCTGCAACGGTTTTTGAATAACCTGCGCGGAACTTCATACTAAAATTATCTGTAAAATAATGATTAACATCAATGCTATAAACCCGGTTAGTGGTTTCAATTCCGTTTTCTAGTTGGGCAATACGACCACGGGAATATCGATTAAGTACTTTCTCAAACAATTGATTGTCGGGATTATATACTACCCAAGGATCATCGCCAGTTGCTATCGGATCCTCTGGTAAATATTTATCGTTAGGGCCAATAATTGTAAATGTTGCTTCATCATAAGCAACATATTGGTCTGACATGGTGATATCTAGTAGTACTTCTGTTTCTTCAGTTGGTAGCCATTGTATTGCTGTGGTAAACCCTTCGCGCTCTAATTGGTTAGTAGATAATGAATAACCATTTTGGTCATTTATAAGACCTGTAGTTGGGCCGCCCATGGGTTGACCTGTGTTTTTATTTAAAGCGTCGTCAAAAGTTTGCGTTTTATATCCATTAGCGAAAAAGCGGTCTTGACGATATGCCTGTGTTTCTTTAAATGCTGTTACATAAAAACCTAAGGTATCATCTAAGAATTTTTCAGAAAATGAGCCAGAAAGTTTATAATCTTGCTCGTCAGCAAAATCACTATGGCGTCCTTGAAATTCAACCACTCGTTTGTTTTCGCTAGCATCTAAAGGGCGGAAAGTTTTTAATATAACACTTGCACCTAAACTTCCCTCATTTTGGTCAGCCGTGGCAGTTTTTAAAACTTCAATAGAATTCAATATATCGGAAGAAAAAGCACTTAAATCTACTGTTTGGTTTTCGGAGCTACTAGTTAATGTTACCCCGTTTAAACTGATGACGTTTAAGTCAGGGCTCGCGCCACGCACACTAACGGTTGTAGAGTCACCGCCATCGCCAACACCCCCACCACGCTGAATAGATACACCAGTTATACGCTGAAGAGCTTCACCTATATCTTGGTCTGCAGATTTACCTATATCTTCAGAAAAAACAGAGTCGCTTATGGCGTCACTAGATCGCTTGTTATTTAATGAACGAAGTAGACTCCCCTTAAAACCAGTTACTTCTATAACTTCTACTTGGTCTTTTTGGGTTTCTTGAGCTTGTACAAGGCTTGTACTACTGCCTATTAGAATAGGTAACATTGCGATTGCTAACGGCTTGAGTTTAAATTTATTATTCATTTTAGTTGCCCGTGTGTTTGTGGATAAAATCAATATTTTGTATGTGCATTCTCTATACTAGGCTCATGTAAATATTATGTAAAGCATGTGGTATTTTGGTAAACAAGGATGTTTTTTAAAATGAATCTAATAAAGACACACGTAAACTGTGTTAAATTATGTGTAATTTTCTTGGTTGGTTGGCTTTTAGATTAAGCTAATGTCTTTAACATTTAGTTTACATAGTTAATTATTATGAATAATCAAACTAAAATTTATCAAATATAAGAGCTTGGTTGAGTAGAGAAATAGTGGTTTTAATACTCATTTGGGGATTGCTAACTGTGGCATAAATATATGCGCAAATGGTTAGCATGTTGTTCACATTGTTTGTCTTAATGTTCAGTGTTTGTCTTAATGTTGATAACAATGTTAATGTTGCTTTTATAGATGTAAAATAAGTTGAAATATTACAAAAATAAAATTTTTCTATCTAACTGTTTCACATTTTAGCTTTAATTAACCATCAAAATTCCAATGAGCTGGTTTTACACCTGAAAAGTTAGATTCAATTTTACCAATGGAATTACCAAGTAAACACCCTAAGGCCAAAGTCGATAAATTATTTCCACAAAAGGCTAATGAACTAATATTTTGCAGCACTTGGCTTTTGACATTATCTAGGTGAGGGCGGCCCATTGTATGGGCTTTGTAAGCTTCTTCTACCCAAGTTAAATGGGCTGCATCATTGTCTTCTAATATGACTTGGCTGAGCCCAGTTTTTGGATCGACCCGCAGCACTGTATTACTAACTATACTGGTTACCCACAAATAACCTTCAGTATCCATAGTTAATCCATCAGGAAAAATACCTTTATCGTAAGAGGCAACGACTTTTCTATTAATCAGTTGATTATCTGCTGTGATATCAAAGCTAAGTGTTTCTCTAGTAAAGGTCGCGTTAACAAAAAGTTTTGCTCCATCTTCAGTCACATACACTTCATTTGTATAACCTATGTTATCGGCGACAATTGTGGCTTGGCCATTTTCAATTAATGCAATATAACCATCACTCACGTCAGAACGATAAGCGTCAGCTCTAGGTATTTTTCGGGTACTGACTGTAAGCCACAACCTACCTTGGTGATCTAAATAAATGAAATTAGAAGGGGGTAAAGGTTTTCCATCAGTATGTGTAATAAATGGCGAAACTACGCCATCTTGCGTTAGTCTATATATGCCACCAATTTCATCGCCCAAATGAGCAATAAGAAAGTCACCATTTTCTAACAAACAGATACCGTTTGGTTTTAATTCTGGGCAGCCGTTACTTTCCTTAGGTAATATGAGTTGGTGATTACCATCAGGACCGATTTTACATACACCACCTCGAAAATCAGCAGTATAAAAATAACCATCAGCCGTGGCCAAAACACATTCGGGACGCACTAAACCTTGTGCAAAAAACTTTATGTCAGATAGAGGTAACATGTTGGGCTTCTTTGTAATTAATAACTAGGATTGATTAAGTTATTTATAGGTTGATTTTGCGAGATTCTGCGGCAGATTGATAAACGGCTTCTTCTAACAGAATATTTTGTAGATACTGCTTACCAGTATTTTCTAATTTTCCCGCAGCTAAATAATGTTCAACTATGTGCTCTATGGTATTGAATACACAATCGCCACCAAAATTTTGGTCATTCCATGAATAAACCAATTCTTTACTTTTATCTTCAGCAAAAGCACGTAACCAAATTCGAGCTTCGCCATCTAGGGTGAGTTCTCCTTTGGTTCCACAAATACTCAGCTCGCCCATAGTGCGCCTAGGGTTAGTGGTGGCGTGATCTAATAAACGGTTGCCATCAAAGATGGCCCGTAAATTATTATCGAAACCGAACAATATTATACCTGAGTCTTCACCTTTAATGTGTGGATTACAGCGGCGTAAATCGGCATAAACTGATTTAGGTTCGCCAAATAAATAACGAAAAGTATCAATAAAGTGGATAGCCGTTTCGTGCACTAAAAACTTAGGCATTTGTTGAAAATAGGGCTGGCGAGATAAATAGGCCTCGGGCCCTTGACCATCGCCAGTACGCAAGCGAAATTCAGCGTTTAAAACCTCACCTAAAACACCAGTATCCAAGGTTTGTTTGATGCTACGATACCAAGGCATGAAGCGAAAATTTTCATGTACTATAAGTTTAATACCAGCTTGCTCTGCTATCTCGACCATTTGTCTAGCCACCTCTAAGGTTTCTCCAAATGGTTTTTGGCAAATTACATCTATACCTAATTTAGCCGCTATCTTGACTGAGTTTAAATGAGTCGCTGGCGGCGTAATAATATCTAATAGATCTGGTTGAGTTTTCTTTAGCATATTTTCTAGATCATCAAAACTATGGTCTATTTGGTATTTTTTAGCAAAGTCGTCAGCTGATTGTAGGGTACGGTTGCATACCCCCACTAAGTCGACCTGATCAATTCTAGACCAAGCCTGGTAATGAAATTGACTAAAATATCCTGTCCCAGAACAGGCTACCTTTAACTTTTGTTGAATCATTTTTTGTCCTTGCTAGGTAGCAAACGCTTAAACCATGTAAATTGAGCCAAGATAAATATGGTCATAACGATGACCAGTACAACAGCGACAGGGCGTTCAAACATGGGTAGAAAGCTGCCTTCACTTAATAATAACGCACGACGTAAACTTTCATCGGCCATACCGCCTAATACCAAACCTATTACTAATGGTGAAATAGGGAATTTCATCTCACCCAAAATAAAGGCAATGATACCAATGGGCACCATGATATAGAGGCTGAACATGTTCAAGTTAAGAGCATAAGCTCCCAAAATACATAACACAGCAACGACAGGAATAAATAAGGCAGTGGGTAATTGCAGAACTTTTAATACTTGTTTGGCCATTAATAAACCATTGGCCCACATTGCAAATGAAGCCAGCACCATAATTGCGGTGACTTCAAGTAAAAAGTTAGGATGATCAATTTCAATACTGGGGCCTGGAGTAATACCGTGTAATAACAATGCACCCAGTAACATGGCGGCAGGTGGACTGCCAGGAATGCCTAAGGTTAAAAGAGGTATTAAGGCTCCGCCTACACAAGCATTATTGGCAGTTTCTGAGGAGACGATACCTGTTTCTGAGCCTTTACCAAACTCAGCTTGTTGTTCTTTGGTACTGGTTTTTTTGGCAGTAGAATAAGACACCCAACCGGCAATATCTTCACCCACACCTGGCACAGCACCTACACTCACGCCAATAGTGGCGGAACGAAAAATGTGTTTCAGATTACGCCTAATTGCTTTAAATTCAGGCATGATATTGCCGACAAATGCAGGTGGCTTTTTGACTGATTTAGTAGTTAATGCTCTGATCACTTGAGGAATACCAAATGCGCCAATCAGTACCGGCACAATTTCAAGGCCACTGTCTAATTGGGGTTGGTCAAAAGTATAACGAGGGAAAAACTGTAAAGCGTCACGGCCAACAGTGGCTAAGAATAGTCCAAGTAAGCCCATAATCCAGCCTTTAATCACTAAGTCAGGGGAGGTTAAACTACCACTTAATACTATGCCTAATAAGGCGAGTAAGAAAAATTCCCAAGAAGTAAATTGTAAGGCTAAGCTGGCAATTAATGGTGACAGTGTGACTAAAAATAGTAAACCAATGATAGTACCAATGAAAGAAGCTGTAGTGGTTAACCCTAAGGCTTTACCTGCTTGGCCTTTTAAGGTTAATGGGTATCCATCCATTGCTGTCGCTGCGGCAGCAGGAGTACCCGGGATATTAATCAAAATGGCTGGATATGAACCTCCATAAATGGCTCCCACATATAAACCTAACAATGCCAGCAAAGCGGTATCAGCACCTAAGCCATAAGTTAAAGCGGTTAACAGGGCGACTCCTAAAGTAGCGGTTAAGCCAGGCATAGCACCAAAAATGATACCTAAAAAACTGGCGACAAATAACACCACTAGATTGGAAGGGGTGCTAACCAAATCCAGTAAAATATTAAAAAACTGAGAAAACTGTTCAATCACAATTAAAGTCCTAACTGTTCGTAGATTAACCAGTTAAGAAAACTGATAACCTTGCCATATTCAACTGGCATGGGTACATAAAGTAAAAAGCTAAACATCATGACTAAAATCAAAGGCACAACAATCACCGCAATTCCCGTATAAATAAGCTTAGTTCTATGTGAACTAAATCCGTCTTTTATCTGCCAACCTAGTAAAATTAGTAGTGCTACACTTGTACTAATATCACAATATAAAATACTATTTTCTAAGTCATTAATATCCAAAATACCAATGGACGGATCTTCTTTTAATATAGTGCGTATGCTTACCAAGCTAATCACCAACAGACAATTCACTGTTATGACCCATTTTCTACAATTGTTTAGCTGTAAATAAAAGATGCTAGTCAAAGAGGCAACAAAGATTGTGGTGGCTAGATAAAAGTCAGTGGATGGGATCAATATATAAACATACACAATCAATAAAGCAATAATCAGCCATCTATCTTTTGTGTGTTGATTGTTTTTATCACCAAACCAATGAGGCAAACTAAAAAAGTTTTTTGCCCCATTACCTTTTAAAGCGCTAAAAAATAAGGCGCTACAACATAAAAATAACGCACTTAATAAAATTAACGGGAATAAAGCAGGCGATACGTACCACTGGTTATCGACCCCACCATAACTACCTGACATAGGGAACGACAGAGTAATTTTAAGTATATAAGCCAATATAAGCAGTAAAACGATGACAAACTTAAAGTCATATTGCCGGTCTTTTGCTTTGTTAGGATCCTTGTCACTCATGTTTATCATTCTTAATTAGGTTTAGAAATGTTGAACTGAGTTGGCGATATTTTGTTAGCGCCTAAATCATCTAGAGCCCAAGTAAAAATTGACTCCAAACGAGCAAACTCTTGTTCAGCTTCCTGGCCAGACATGCCCGATAGTTGATAATGATTCTGTTTAGCCCACTCTTGTACTTTATTCGATTGCATAGCTTTGTTAAATGCCGTCGATAAGGTGGATAATACTTCTTTAGGCGCTTTTTTATTAACTGCAAATCCAATTGCTTGGCTTAGCGGTAAGCGTTTAGCCAAAGCGGGGTAGGAGGTAAAAGCAGTCGTGATTTCACCTACACCTTCTAATGTGTAATTATCTGGATGTAACATGGCTAGCGCCCGCAACCTTTTTCCTCTTAACAGGGGAGCTTGTTCGGCCATAGAAGTAATAACAAAATCAACTTCCTTAGTTATCGCTGCAGTTTGTGCAGGAGCTGAGCCCGGATAAGGAATATATTTAAAACTAACCCCTGTGGCTTTTTCCAACTCTAATAAATAGATATGGTGGATGCCACCCATACCACCAGCAGAGGCATTTACAGAGGTTGTCTTTGCAGCCTGAATTAAATCATCTAAGGTCTTGTATGGTGAGTCGTAAGGTACAGACACAACATCAGGTGAACTGCCGACAATGAAAGGTGACCACACATCAAATTTTTCTTTCCATCCGCCGTTCACCGCCGCCACTACATTAGAACTTGAAAGACCGACTAAATTGTAACCATCGGGTCTTTTTCTCAGTATCGAACTCATGCCAATAGAGCCGGACACCCCACCGGTTTTATTAACAACATTGATTCGCACATCTAATTCCTTAGCCATTTCAGCCATCAACATACGATTAATAGAATCTGTACCGCCACCGGCAGACCAGACTACAGTATTAGTAATGGGTCGAATTGGATAAGCTCTTTTGGCATTGGCTTGTATTGCGACAACACATAGAATAAAACTTAACAGGTAGGCCACTTTTTTCATTATTATCGGTTCCTATTTTATAACTTGGCTAATTCAGAAAACACTTTATCGCTAATCACTTTGGTGCCAGAAGTGCCACCCAGTTCGAAAGGTAAAAGTTCTTCACTGGCATAGGCATTTTCCACAGCTTTATTAAGTAAAACTGCTGCCTTTATCAATTGTTTATTATCATGTTTATGCCCTAACCAATTTAACATCATTGCGCCAGAAAGAAACATAGCGGTTGGATTCGCTTTACCTTGACCAATTATGTCTGGCGCTGTGCCGTGACATGGCTGGAACACTGCTTTTTCGAAGCCTATATCTGCTGAAGGAGCCATACCCATGCCGCCCATTAAACCAGCACCTAAGTCAGATAAAATATCACCAAACATGTTTTCAGTGACTAATACATCAAACTGCCAAGGCTTTGCTACAAGTTGTAATGCAGCTGCATCAACATATATATGTTCCGCTTTTATATTTGTATGATTTTTAGCCGTTTCATCAAACACTTGGCGCATGAAATAAAATGAACCTAAAACGTTGGCTTTATCTACACAAGTGACTTTACCTTGATAGCCCTGAGATTTTCGTTGTGTCGCTAATTCAAAGGCAAAATCAAACACACGTTTACAACCTTGATAACTGATTTTTTGCGTATCATAGGCCGCTGCAGATTCCCCTTCGCCTTCGATCTTAAAGTTTTCGCGACTGGCGAATAAACCTTCTGTACTTTCTCTAATTAATATAAAGTCTAGATTTTTAGCGGCTTCTGAAGTTAAAGGTAGAGGTAGACCCGGCATGGTTCTAACTGGGCGGACCCCGGCAAACAAGTCCATTTTTTCTCGTAACTCTAGTTGTGGCGCTATTTCTCGACCATCTGGATAACGAATGCTCGGTAATCCCATACAAGCTAATAAAGTGGCATCACTATTAAAGGCATGTTGCATCGCTTCATCAGGTAAAGACACGCCAGTTTCTTTATAATGGGCGGCTCCAGCGGCAAAGCTTTGAAAATCTAGTTCAATATTTCCTACTTTTGTAGCGACTTCATTTAATAAGTCTAAGCAGATTTCTGTGATTTCATGTCCAATGCCGTCACCTGGAAGTACTGTGATTGTAAAATTTGTTTTTGTCATATTTATCTCTAAGTTTCTCTATATTTTTCGTTTAATTGTAATATAATAACCCCAATTGATGTTAATATAAAGTAATAGATTTGCTAATGCTAGACAAATATTAGGTAAATAATGATAAATAAATTAGTTTTAAACCCTTGGTTGGGTTGTATTGCAGATGATTACACTGGTGCCACTGATCTAGCCAGTTTTTTGGTCGCCAGTGGATTAAAAACAATACAACTTAATGGATTACCAGATAGCAGCTTAAATATTGATTTATCTCCATACGATGCAGTAGTCATAGCATTAAAGTCACGAACCTGTGCTGTCAATTTAGCCGTTAATGATAGTGTGAAATGTGCAGAATACTTAGTTCAACAAGGGTGTGAAAAATTCTTTTTTAAATACTGCTCTACATTTGACTCAACCGCTGAAGGGAATATTGGCCCTGTGATTGACGCGTTAATGGATACCTTACAGGTCTCGAGTACAGTGGTATGTCCAGCATTACCTGTAAATGGTAGAACTGTTTACAACGGTTATCTTTTTGTTAATGGACAACTGTTAAGTGAAAGTCCGATGAAAGATCATCCCTTAACCCCAATGACAGAATCACAATTGAAACGTTTATTAGAGTCTCAAGGCCAAGGACAAGCACAAGTCGTAAACGTAGATATTGTCGAACAAGGCGAAACTGAACTAACTAAAGCATTAGAAACCGCAGCTAATAAAGCTGAATACATTATTGTCGATGCTTTAAATACACAGCACTTAACTACCATTGCGCATAGTGTTAGCCAATTTAAGTTAATTACTGGGGGGTCTGGTTTAGCCATAGATTTAGCCGCGGAGTATATGGCTAAAGGCGGTAAACTTGCACAACAGCAAGATGCTGGACCTTTAAGTGATAAACCTGTGGTTATTTTTAGTGGTAGTTGTTCTGCTATGACCCAAAAACAAGTCGCTACATATAAACAACAGCATCCATCATTACAATTAAATCCAATAGACATTTATACCGGTCAGCAGAGTATTGAAACTGTCAGTCAATGGATGTTAGATAATCTGCCTGCTAGTCCAATCATTTACGCCAGCGCTGATGCTTTGAGTGTTCAAAAAGTGCATGCGGAGTTAGGCAGGGAAGCGGCTGCTGAGATGGTTGAGCAATTTTTTTGCCAGTTAGCCATAATTGCCAAACAACAAAATGTCAAAAATATAATAGTTGCGGGAGGAGAAACCTCTGGTGCTGTGGTTAAAGCTTTAGATATAACTGTTTTTGAAATAGGCTCGAGCATAGTACCTAGTGTGCCAATTGTACAAACGGTAGAAGACAACCCAATTCATTTAGTTTTAAAATCAGGAAATTTTGGTCAAACAGACTTTTTTCAAAAAGCCAAGGGGAAATTAACATGTTCTTAGACGAACACACTGCCAAACAACAAATTGTCGCTTTTGCAAAGTCAATATTCGACCGTGGATTAACATCTGGCGCGTCTGCCAATATGAGTGTCAGGATAGAAAACGCTTGGGTGATGACACCCACGAATACCTGCTTTGGCTTTTTAAATGCAGAGGAGTTATCGGTTGTTGGATTAGATGGCACTCTATTAAAAGGGTTACCTCCATCAAAAGAATTCAGATTACATAAAGCTATGTACGATCAAAGACCTAATGATCGATGTATCATACATTTGCATTCGACTTATGCGACAGCTTTGTCTTGCATATCTGCAACAGATAACAGTAATGTTGTCCCTACCTTTACCCCTTATTTAACCATGCGTTTAGGGCCTATTGCCATGGTGCCTTATTTTGCCCCAGGTGATGATGCTTTAGCTGAATCTGTAGGTAAAGTTGCGGCTAAGCATGCAGGCATAATTATGGCTAATCATGGGCCTATAGTGTCTGCCGAAACTGTTGAGTCTTGTGTTTATGGCATGGAAGAATTGGAAGAAAGTTGTAAATTAGCTTTATTATTAAAAAATGAGAATGCCAATACGTTAACGGCTGAACAAATTAATTTTTTACTGAATAAATTTAAAAAATAAAACTATCTCTTAATTGGTTATCTAGGAAAATAAAATGTACGTAGTCACAGTAAAATTTGATGTTGAACCGAGTCAACTAACAGAATTCACCGAGTTGATGCTAAAACAAGCAGAAGATTCTTTAACCCTTGAAGAAAACTGCTTACAGTTTGATGTGTGTCATGCAGAAGACAAAGCAAGTTTGATTTATTTATATGAAATTTACGCCAGTAAACAAGACTTTACATTGCATTTAGTGTCAGAGCATTTTAAATCTTTTGCAAATAAAGTGGCGCCTATGGTGTTAAATAAAGAAGTAGAATGTTTTGCCACCATCAAAACCGCATGTGATCCCATCCTTTAGTTATTCTACATATTCCTTAGTAAACCATAGTTGCTGTATTTTTATACTGCCGATAACAAATGTCATAATATTTTGTGTAAATAATCACTATTTATGCAGGTTTTGTGGCAAAACTAGCTTTAGTTGTCGGGTTTTTCTTTGGCTTTTTTAATTAATGATTTATGCTGGTTGCTGAATTGACAGTTGTAAAAAATATCAATTATGAAACTGCTAAAAAGAAAAAGAAGTAATTTAAGTGCCAAAGCACAAGTTAGATATACCCCAATAGGTTGTCGATGTGGAGGCATGCCCACAAAACCTGAACGCATTCCCGGATGCCGAGATCGTTGGCTGATTGGTTGTAAAGTTAAACGCTGTTATGCATATAACATAGGGCAAGGATTAGCTGATACTATTCAAGGTTGGAATAGACTAAGTGAACATTTATATCGCTAATATTTATCTTAATGCTGTATTCATTAGTTAAACAAAAGCAACAAAAAAGGCCGTACTTTGATTAAACTATTGTTAGTTGATGATCATGAATTAGTTCGAACTGGTATAAGACGAATACTGGAAGATGTAGACGATTTTGATGTGGTCGGTGAAGCTACCAATGGCGAAGATGCTGTAAAATTTTGTCGAGCCAATGCTCCTGATTTAGTGCTAATGGATATGAGTATGCCTGGTATGGGCGGCATTGAAGCAACTAAACAGATTTTACGTTTCTCGGAAGACACACGAGTGATTGTTTTATCAGTGCACAAAGAAAACCCGATTCCAGCAAAAGTCATGCAAATAGGTGCTTATGGTTATCTGACCAAAGACTCTGATCCTAATGAAATGATCCGAGCTATTTATAAAGTACATTCTGGACAAAAATATGTATCACCAGATATAGCCCAACAAATTGCAATAGGTCAACTCAATTTACAAAGTGGTAACCCGTTCGAAGCCCTTTCTGATAGAGAGTTAGAAATTACCATGATGTTGACAAAAGGGGCAAAAGTACCAGACATAGCAGTTTATTTGAATATAAGTGCCAAAACTGTGAATACTTACCGTTATCGTTTGTTTGAAAAATTAAATATAAGCACAGATGTAGAGCTAACTCATCTAGCTTTAAGGCACAAACTTATCCAATCAGAAATGCTGTAATTTAGACATTTTAAATGAGTACTCCAGAACCGTTTGACTACCAATCCTTTCTAAAACATTTGACTCATCAACCTGGTGTGTACCGGATGTACAACCAGAAAGAAGAAGTCATCTATGTAGGTAAAGCGAAAAACCTTAAAAAACGTGTGGCTAGTTATTTCAGAGACAAAGTTGACAGTGCTAAAACCCGTACTTTAGTTAAACAAATTGTCGAAATGGACGTCACTGTTGTACATAGCGAAACCGAAGCTTTTATTCTTGAAAACAATTTTATCAAAAAATATAAGCCTAGATACAACGTTTTATTGCGTGATGACAAAGGTTACCCCTTCATCTTTTTGTCTGCACATACTCATCCTAGGTTAAGTAATCATAGAGGACCGAAAAAACACAAAGGTGAATATTTTGGTCCTTACCCTAGTGCATGGGCTGTGCGTGAAAGTTTAAATACCATGCAAAAATTATTTCCCATTCGCCAATGTGAAGACAGCTATTATCGAGCCAGAACTCGCCCATGTTTACAGCACCAATTGCAGAGATGTTCAGCACCTTGTGTTGAAGGATATATTAGTGATGAAGATTATAATCAGCAGGTAGAACTAGCTAGATTATTTTTAAAGGGTAAAAATAAACAAGTAATCGATTCTCTAATTAGCAAAATGGAACAAGCCAGCCAAACATTAAAGTTTGAAGCTGCCGCTCGTTATCGTGATCAAATTTCTGCTCTGAATAAAGTTCAAGAGCAGCAGTGGGTCAGTGGTGAACAACAAGAAATGGATGTCTTCGGGTTTGCCTATCGTAATGGGATAGCCTGTATTCAAGGGTTGTTTATTCGTGACAACAAACTATTGGGTAGTAAAAGTTTTTATCCCAAAGTACCCAGTGAATCAACTGCCGAAGAAGTATTTCAATCTTTTATCTTACAATTTTATTTAGCTGGCAATAAACTAATCCCCCAACAAATTGTTATCCCTTGCGCGATAGAAGAGCAAACCTCTATCGAAGCTCTACTGACTGCAGAGGCTGGCCGAAAAATTCAATTTTTTAAAGGCGTCCGAGATGAAAAACGCAAATATTTAGACTTGGCCAATACTAATGCCGATACCGCACTAGAATCTCGACAAAATCATCAAAAGTCTGTGTTTGCCCGGTATCTAGAGTTAGAAAAAATTCTTCAATTTGAAACCCCAATACAACGCATGGAATGTTTTGACATCAGCCATACCTCTGGGCAACAAACTGTTGCCTCATGTGTAGTGTTTAATAGGGAAGGGCCCTATAAAACCGATTATCGAAAATTTAATATCGAGGGCATTACCCCAGGCGATGATTATGCCGCTATGGCCCAAGCGTTAGCTCGTCGTTACCGTAATGTTAAAGAAGAGAGTAAAATTCCGGATATTTTATTTATTGATGGTGGTAAAGGTCAATTGACCCAAGCTGAAGAATATTTTGCTGATTGGAAACACGCGAAAAAACCTTTATTAATTGGTGTCGCAAAAGGTACCAGTCGTAAAGCTGGCCTTGAAACCCTGATTTTGGCTGGCAGTCGCGCTACTATTCCTATGCAATCAGATAACCCTGCGTTACATCTTATTCAACATATTCGTGATGAGAGCCACCGTTTTGCGATTACAGGTCACAGACAGAGACGTCAGAAAGAAAAGACAACATCTAAATTACAATCTATACCTGGAGTGGGCGCTAAGCGTCGCCAAAGTTTATTAAAATACATGGGAGGCTTACACGGAGTATTACAAGCGAGTAAAAACGAAATTGCCAAAGTACCTGGCATTAGTGTTGAATTAGCAGATACAATTTATGAACATATTCATAATTGAGCTATGAAAAAAAGCCTGCTTATGGGTTAATAGCGATAATGAATATTTAAAATATATAACAAAGAAATACTGAGACGAGTAAATGTGGACAATTCCTAATATTATTACCATGGTCAGAGTGTTACTGATCCCAGTGTTTGTAGTGGTTTATTTTTTAGATTGGAAATGGGCTCACCAAGCAGGAGCTTTTATTTTCTGGTTTGCTGCTATAACTGATTGGTTTGACGGCTACCTTGCCCGAAAACTTAATCAAACCACTGCTTTTGGGGCTTTCTTAGACCCTGTAGCCGATAAACTGATAGTTGCCGCGGCGTTATTATTAATTACTCATAGTTACGCCAGCCTGTGGATCACTATTCCTGCTGTGTTATTAATGTTTCGAGAAATTTATATCTCGGCATTACGAGAATGGATGGGGCAGCAAGGTAAACAAGACTTAGTAAAAGTTAATTTCACCGGCAAAGCAAAAACGATGGCACAAATGTTAGCTCTAATTGGTTTGCTGTCTGAACTAGAATATTTTATGGGGGTCCCTATTTATTGGGTAAGCCTAGGTTATGGTTTATTGTATTTTGCTGCTATTTTATCTTTTTGGTCTATGCTCGAATACACTATGGCGGCATGGAAAGATCAAAAAAACAGTTAATTAGTTGGCTACAAAAAAATCAAATTGTCTGTTTTTAGCGCTTTCGGTTTAAAATTCAGCCAGTCAGTTCAAAAAGATACTTTTTGTTGTTGACACTTCTGATTGTCGATGTAGAATGCCCCCACAGTTTGAGGAGAGCAAGACAAAACGCAAAAACGTTAGTCAAAGTTACCAAGAAAACTAAGTAAAAAACGGGTTAAGTTTACTCGAATGGTGAATAACAGGATGTATTTCAAAGTAACATTTAATTATGTTACAACCTAAATAAGTCGCACAGGGTGCGCAATAAACGAAGCGGGAATAGCTCAGTGGTAGAGCACAACCTTGCCAAGGTTGGGGTCGCGAGTTCGAATCTCGTTTCCCGCTCCAAATTTTTATAAAATAAAGTATTTTTGTTTTATGATAAAAGCTATGGCGGAATGGCAGAATGGCTATGCAGCGGATTGCAAATCCGTGGACCTCGGTTCGACTCCGGGTTCCGCCTCCATTATTGCTTTAGTAATACCAGCTTGTTAATTTAGCAAGTACCCCTCGATGCCCGGGTGGTGAAATTGGTAGACACAAGGGATTTAAAATCCCTCGTTCGTAAGGACGTGCCGGTTCAAGTCCGGCCCCGGGCACCATTTTATACATTCATGTATATGTGTATTCAAAAATTTAAAATGCTTTAATATTACCAACTTACAATTTTTGTAAGTATCCCCCCGATGCCCGGGTGGTGAAATTGGTAGACACAAGGGATTTAAAATCCCTCGTTCGTAAGGACGTGCCGGTTCAAGTCCGGCCCCGGGCACCATTTATACCTTCAAGTATTTAGATCAATCCAAACATTAAAATATCTCTTAAGTTCAGGTAAATAGCCGTACTTAAACCGACGCTACGCGTGCGGTTCAGGTGTTCACAACATCCATGTTGTTCATCTGCTACGCAGACCAGCTGAAGCTGTCAAATATTGTTCCCTAAAATATTTTCCGACGCCTTGGCACCATTTATACCTTCAAGTATTTAGATCAATCCAAACATTAAAATATCTCTTAAGTTCAGGTAAATAGCTGTACTTAAACCGACGCTACGCGTGCGGTTCAGGTGTTCACAACCTTTATATTTTCATAGCTAAAGTTGATGGGCTAAAGCCCAACCTACAGAATCGAAGCACCATTTAGATTGTCATACCTCATATTCGGCTAATATTTATGTAGGTCGCCCTTTAGGGCGTCATGTTTGATAGGTCGGCATTAATGCCGTCAATAATTTGAAATTTGAATAATAGGTTGATGGGCTAAAGCCCAACCTACAATACCGTAGAACCTTTTAGATATTCATGCCTCATATTCGGTTATTATTTATGTAGGTCGCCCTTTAGGGCGTCATGTGTGGTAGGTCGACATTTATGCCGTCAATAATATCAAATTTGAATAATAGGCAGATGGGCTAAAGCCCAACCTACAGAATCGAAGAACCTTTTAGATTGTCAAACCTCCATGTTGCGCAATTATTTTTGTAGGTCGCCCTTTAGGGCGTCATGTTTGATAGATCGGCATTTATACCGTCAACATACAAAATATGAATCACAGGTTGATGGGCTAAAGCCCAACCTACAAAACCGTAGAACACCCTTGAAATAGTCAAACCTCATGTTGGGCTATTATTTATGTAGGTCGCCCTTTAGGGCGTCATGTTTGATAGGTCGACATTTATGCCGTCAACATACAAAATTTGAATTATAGCGAGATGGGCTAAAGCCCAACCTACAAAGGAGAGAACGATGTCATGGGATGATTTAAGAAAAGGCCGTTATTCGCAGGCTCACGGCGAATACTTCATAACCTTTAACACACAAAACCGACAGTGCTATTTTAGTGAATTCAATTTAGCGTGTTTGTTTTGTCGACAGATTAACGTTAATGAAACTCAACATCATTGTACTTGGTTAACCTGGGTATTAATGCCAGACCATTTTCACGGTTTATTACGCTTAGGTAATAAAGGCTCTAACTTGTCAAAAGTAGTGGGGGCTTTAAAAGGAGTCAGCGGTTTTAGAGTTAATAAGAAAATAAGTAGGAATGGTAAAGTTTGGCAGTCTTCGTTTTATGATCGTGCGCTACGGGATGAAGATGATAGAAAAACTATAGCGCGATATATTGTCGCTAATCCATTAAGAAAAGGTTTAGTGAAACACCTTAACGATTACCCATTTTGGAATTCAGTATATTTGTAGGTCGCCCTTTAGGGCGTCATGTTTGATAGGTCGGCATTTATACCGCCAATATACAAAATTTGCATATGAGGTTGATGGGCTAAAGCCCAACCTACAATACCGTAGAACCCTTTAGATATTCATGCCTCATATTCGGTTATTATTTTTGTAGGTCGCCCTTTAGGGCGTCAACAGTATAAAATTTGAATCATAGGCTGATGGGCTAAAGCCCAACCTACAGAATCGAAGCACCATTTAGATTGTCAAACCTCATGTTGGGTTATTGTTTATGTAGGTCGCCCTTTAGGGCGTCATGTAAGGTTGGTTGGCATTTATGCCGTCAATAATATCAAATTTAGATATATGATGATGGGCTAAAGCCCAACCTACAAAATCGTAGAACGCCCTTTAGATATTCATGCTTCATTATGGGGCTAATATTTATGTAGGTCGCCCTTTAGGGCGTCATGTTAGGTAGGTCGGCATATATACCGTCAATAATATCAAATTTGGATAATAGGCAGATGGGCTAAAGCCCAACCTACAGGATCGTAGAACACCCTTTAAATAGTCAAACATCATATTGGGCTATTATTTATGTAGGTCGCCCTTTAGGGCGTCATGTTTGATAGGTCGGCATTAATGCCGTCAATAATTTGAAATTTGAATAATAGGTTGATGGGCTAAAGCCCAACCTACAGAATCGAAGAACCTTTTAGATTGTCAAACCTCCATGTTGAGCAATTATTTTTGTAGGTCGCCCTTTAGGGCGTCATGTTAGGTAGGTCGGCATTAATGCCGTCAATAATATCAAATTTGAATAATAGGTTGATGGGCTAAAGCCCAACCTACAAAGCTGTAAATCAAAAGCGTTTGGTTCAGGTTCACAACATCTATGTTGCTCGTCTGTTTCGCAGAGCATATAAATTTAATCAGCCGTAACCATTATTGTTAATTATTCAAATCGTACTGTAAATTTTTCACTGTGCTGCGCTATTAAGTAATCTGATATTTATATTTTTAATACTTATTATTACCACTAACTTCATGTAAGCCAATAAAATCAAGGCGTTGTGGAATGTTATGTTACTTGGTGTGGTTTATGCTTTTGTGATGGGGAAAGGTTTATCACAGTTTTAGTTTGGTGATTTATTCAATTTTATTTCTAAGGAGAACATCATGAAAAAACATTCTATAGCCGTTTTAGTTGCTTCGGTTTCTTTGGCTCTCAGCACTGTGACTTTTGCAGGAGATAAAGAAAAAACAGTGACAATAAATGATTTAAAAACGGGTGAAAGTATTGGACAAATAACACTCAGCAATTACGACGATGATGGGGTTGTGTTTAGTCCTAAATTGGCAGGATTAACACCGGGTATACATGGGTTTCATATTCATCAAAATGGTGATTGTTCAGCGGCCATGAAAGATGGTAAAAAAGTTTTAGGTGGCGCTGCTGGGGGGCACTATGATCCCGAAAAAACAGATAAACATAGTGTTCCATGGTCTGAAAAAGGCCATGAAGGTGATTTACCTACCTTGTATGTTGATATTGATGGTAATGCCGACTTACCCGTATTTGCACCAGAACTTGAACTGGAAGACATCGAGGGGCGGGCCATTATGATCCATGCTAACGGTGACAATTATTCTGATTCACCAAAACCCTTAGGTGGTGGTGGCGAACGCGTAGCTTGTGGTGTTATTGCAAAAAGCTAGAAAGGTTGAAATCAATTTTGCTCAATGGCGAAGTGCGGCGTGACCAGAGCTTGGGTGTCGATGGTGACGCATTGATGAATGATTTGATAAATGGCTAAGTTTGTTCAGTTGGTGGCGCTAGGCAGTTTAGAGTGTAGATAATAATATATTTTTGAAATTATTATTGGCCTACAGCTATCTAATGGTTATCGAAATGACTTTAAGTTAAATATTTAATGAAAAATACCTTTATCACAGCATGTATCGTGGGTTTAATTGCTAGCATTGCTTTTATTCTTGTTCAGCCACTTTTTGGTTTGGCCACACTAACATCAAGACACGCCGCCGCTTATGTCAACCTAGGTGGTTACAGCGAATTTGCCGCACTTTGCCTATCTTGGTTGGTACACATTAGTGTCTCAATCTTTTATGCGTTGCTATCTACCATTATTTTTAATGTTAATCACTCGGTTACCGTTAGCCTAATCCAGACCCTTGTTTTAGGTTGGTTCACTACACTTATCGCAACCCCCGCTAATGAATGGGTGGTAAAACTAGTCACCACACAACAATTTCCAGATATCAGCGCTTTGGCTGGATTGAACACAGAAATTGGCCCTAAACTCTGGCTACATATTCTATTTTTTGCCTTTGTACTTGGCGGACTTTGGCTTAAAAAAATCAAAAGCCCATCAAAATAAGCTTTAATCTAAACGCAAACTTAAACTTAAACTTAAACTTAAACTTAAACGTAAACTCAACCCGTAGCCCATAAGCAAAGTGGCTAGCGGCATTACGATTTTTGTAATTTCTTGCTAAGAGCCTGTTTAAAAGGCGTATTTAGATCAACCTAGGTGTATCTATGGTATTTTTTTTATCCGAAAACTTGTTAGGATGGTGTTAATTTAAGTGGATAAACACCTCAACGGTACTAACACAAACAGCAACTAACCAGCCATGGCAAAATAAACGTTTTTTTGCCGAAGCCAATATCGCCTTACCGGGCTTAAACTCAAACAACCAATCAATCGACGACTTGTTTCAAGCGCTGGTGGTACAGCGTGGAAGGTTAAAAGAAATGCAGCAGTTGAGAGAGTGGTAGTTTGGTTCAAAACACATTAGGAATTAGTAGTTTGTACCATCTTCAGTCGGCTAATTACATAGGCCTTCGGTTAACTATAAGTTTAGGGTATTATTCACTCCACAAATACAATCAAGCCAACAACCAACAACCAATAATAAATTGTAAGTAAAACAATACATATTCACAGGTAATATAAGGTGCAGTAAAAATGGACGACCGTTTTAAACATTTGGGCCCAATAGAACACCCAGATGAAACAGGTATTTATATGGATGTATTATCTCAATGCATTGGAAATCCAGATATAAAAAATATAGCTATTGCTGGCCCTTATGCTGCTGGAAAAAGTTCTGTAATTAATAAATACCTCAAACATTATCTTGATACACCTGAAGATAATAAAAAAACTAATAATTTGTTTACTAACTGGTTCAATAATAAGACAAAAAACAAATCTCACAAAGTTCTCACAATTGCTATTGCGACCTTTCAAGAAAGACAATCGCCCCAGGGGGATGTGGAAGATTTACAGTTACAAATTCTACAGCAGATTTTATACACAGAAACTGGTGCTGAACTTCCCCGTTCTAGATTTAATCGAATAAAAAACATAAAAAGGTCTTTATTAGCGCCTTTGTTAATTACAATTTGGTCAATAATTTCTTATTTTTTGTTTGCTCATAGTTCCATCTTAACCATCTACAAACCATGGTCATATGAATATTTCCTTGTATTTCTAATGGTATGGATTAACAGCGTTCTGACAATTTTGGGATTAGAGTGGTTTTTCCATTTTTTATCTTCAAAAACCTTTAGCAAAATATCACTTAAAAACTTAGAGTTTGAAAAATCAAAAGATGATGATACGTCGATCCTCAACAAATACTTTGATGAAATTTTATATTTCTTCGATAGACACCCTTATGAACTAGTTATTTTCGAAGACCTAGACAGATTCAAAGAGCCTGAGATTTTTACTAAGCTGCGCGAGCTAAATACATTACTAAATCAAAATCGAGGGATAAAACGAGATATACAGTTTATCTATGCTCTAAAAGATTCAATGTTTGCAGTAAACGACCGTACTAAGTTTTTTGACTTTATTTTGCCGGTAGTACCTGTAACTGGTACTGCAAATTCAGAAGATGAATTTATTGCCCGAAATCAAAAACTCAGCACAGAACTCACTGTTGATAAGAATCTGCTTCGTGATATTTCACAATTCATCACAGACCCACGCACTATCAATAATACCTTCAATGAATACGTGATCTATAAAACAGCCATAAACAGTCCAAATCTTGACTCTGCACAGCTATTTTCGCTGGTCCTATACAAAAATATATTCGTAAAAGATTTTGATGAGCTACATTACGGCAAAGGAATGTTATATGACGTTTTGACTCATACTGAAGAATATAAGTTAATAATTAAGCAAGGGATTGTATCTGAGATAGATGACTTAGAAGTAAAAATTGCTAATGCTGATTATGAAAACTCTTTTTCAGAAAATGAGTTGTTAAATATTTATATAGCTCAACTTTATCGACAAGGAATTTGCAGTATTTTTAAAAATCAGTCTCGTCAGGACCTCAGTGATATTAAAACTATCGCCAAGCTTAAAGAATTAATTCCAAAAGAAGATAGTCAAATAGCAGGTGTCAATTTTAATAATCATCGTGTTCATTTAGTTACATCAGTTAAAGCCTTAGAAAAAGAACTGAACCCAGGAACCACTATTGATGCGCGTCTAATAGCCGCAAAGAACAAAACGGAGGGCAAGCTAAAACAGCTCAGAGAACAATCGCAAAAGCTCAGAAAAAAACTTAAGGATATTGAACTTAGCAAACTAAGAGAACTGTCAGAGTATGATGAAACGATAATTAAAATTATTGATGAAAAGTTTTCTGAGGATGGTAATTCTAAAGATTCACCATGGCAGCACGTTGCTTTGGTTAAGTATCTTGTCCGCAAAGGGTTACTAAATGAAAATTACCAATTGTATTCGACCGTATTCAACAACAAAGAACACTGGACAATAAAAGATCAACAATTATTTCTAAAAATTCAATCTCGTCAGAAATCTGAATATAGCTTTACATTAGACAATCCAGCTGAACTGGTAAAAAGATTGACGGGTTCTGATTTTAAATCAATTTATATTTTCAATGTTAGTATACTTGAGTGCATTCTCGAACACTGTCCAAAGAATGCTAAAACCTCGAATTTTTTACAAACCATAAAAGAACATTACTCGGAAGAGGGAGCTAAGTTTTTGAGTAGTTATTTATCGGTTGGAAATAATTTGCATACATTATCGAAACAGCTTCTCAAGGAATGGCCTGAATACCTAGAAGTCGTATTTAATCAGTCCCAAAGTGGTACTGAAGCACAATGGTTAATTAATACAATTGATAAGTATTATCTGGATAAATTACCGTCTCATGAATTACTACTAAATATTTTAGAAGAGCAGCCTGAAATTTTTATTCAAGAAGGTGACAATCAAGACTCAAGTAATGCACTTGAATTGATTATTCATTTCGAACTAAATATCCCTTCGCTTGATGCTTTAAGTCACTTTCCTATTAGCTACGCTTCGATTATTGAAGAAGCTAGATTCAAACTATCCTTAAATAATATGCAATTAGCTTTGGCACATTATGGTTTGGATACAACAAGTATTCAAAAACAAACATATCAGCAGGTTTTGAATACCAACAATACAAAATTGCGCGAACGCATTGATTCCAATATAGACACTTATGTTGAAAATGTTATGTTTCAAAATACAGAAAATACAGAAGAACCCGAAGCAGCTCTTCTTCATCTTATCAATAACATTAAGTTATCAGACAAAAATAGAGAAAAAGTAATAGATCAACAATTACACGTATTTCAAAGTTTAGAGAACGTAAATTCAGGTCATGATTTTATTTTTGAGCACCGAAAAATTCTACCTTCGTGGCAATTGTTAGCAGAGTATTATGATTCTGAAATGGTTAATAATAATACATTTGTTGATTACGTATCAGATAAAAATACTATTGAAAGGCTACTGAAAAGTAACATCAATGAAATAAAACAGAATATTGATGTTTTTAGTGATTTACAAAATTTTCTTTTGAATTCTAATGATATTAATGACACTGCCTACAGTAAGATAGCCAACGTTATTATAGACAACTCCCTAGATCAGTGGCCTAAAATTTCAGATGAAAAAATGCAGATACTACTGGATTTAAAAGTAGTAAAACTGAATTCAAATACTTATGAAAATATCGCAGATAAACCAACACTGTTGGCACACTTAATTGTAAACAACACGTCGGAATATTTGAAACATAACAATGAATTATCTTCGTTGGACTTTAAAGATATTTCAGAGATATTGAAGCTTAATCCTGAATATAGTTTGGCCGTGTTTATTGCCGAGCTACTACCTAGCTTTTCTCTCGAAGAATATAATATTGACGGCGATAAGCTAACTGAAACATATTTATTACTTGAACCTGATAATACTAATCCCAAATTCATTGAAACCTTGATTCTTCACACATCAAAGAATACAAATATTAGTGACTTGTTTGACAGACTTTTATCATTAGTTCCGGAAAACGAATACACTCAGATTATTGTTAAACTTGGCCACAAGCTAACCAAGTCGAAAATTAAGAATGCTTTATCTAAACACCCAAATGAAAAATTAAGTGATTTAACCAGCAGTGGAAAACGTCCAAACTTGGCAGTAACTGAAATTAATAGACAGTTACTCGAAATACTAAAAGAACAAAAAATTCTTTCAGATTATACAAGCGAAAATGGGGTCTATCCAATTAGGAAAAGCAGAGATTGGCTTTAAGAATTAGAATAAATTTCGGGGTAATAATATCGAGGCCAGAACAAAAAAATTACGAAAAAAATTACGAAGACACCCACTGTAACAAAATAGTAAAAACCAAATTACAAAATTACGAAGACACCCACTGTAACAAAATAGTAAAAACCAAATTAAATCATATCGTTATGGTTTATTTGTGTGGGTGTTTAGTTTTATCTTTTTCCTAAAAAGCACAAGAAATATCAGGTTCAGAACAAGGTTGTTTTAGACGACTAGACCTGCGGGGTAGGTTGTCAGTCAAGCCTGCATTTGCTCTTTCCTCAGTGTTCTCTGTGCAGCGAAGCGCTCTGTGGTGATTAGCTTTTGTCTTTTGCTTTTTCTACCAACTATTTACTGCTCAAAAGAATGGATTCCGGCTTAAAAGCACACCGGAATGACGAATTTTTAACCGTGGTTATTCTATTTTCTATCTCCTATTCACTGCTTTATTCTGCTTCACTCAGCTCCATTCTGATTTTATCTGCTTTTGCTGCATTTACTCATACCAATCGAATTTCTATCTTTTTACCTAAAGCAGATGCAAAACGTTCAAGTGTGGATAGCTTTACATCATCTGAATGGTTTTCAATTCTGGATATCGCACTCTTTTGAGTGTGTAGTATTTCGGCCAATGCTTGTTGGGTAATGCCTGATTCTTTTCTAGCCGTTTTCAGCATGATGCCAAATTTTAAATTTTGGTAACCTTCATCATATCCTTCGGCAAAATCCTTATCATCGGCTTTGCGTTTGGCTACGTACTTTTTTAGATCGCTCATTGTTTTTTCCTCCGTAGATAATCTCTACGTCTTTGTTCTGCAAGTTTGATATCTTTAGCTGGCGTTTTTTGAGTTTTCTTTTGAAAACCATGGTTAAGTACCACTAAGTTATCACCATCGAAAAAGCCTAATAATCTAAAAATATTATTGCCCACTTGCGCTCTTACTTCCCAAATGTCTTGGGTATTAACCAGCTTCTTTAAATAAGAGACTTGCGGGGTCAGGTTCGTTGAAAGTAAAAGCCATAAAGACTTGCGGGGTCAGGTTGAAAGTAAAAGCCATAGATAAGGGCAGGGCTTAAACCTATCCAATATTAGATCTTTTCTCCGTGTTCTCTGTGCAGCGTAGCGCTCTGTGGTGAATGGCTTTTGCTTTGATCTTTTGCTTTTACTAGCCGCTATCTCCTAGCTACTATTTACTGCTTCAACAGAATGGATTCCTGCTAACAACATGCAGGAATGACGAATTTTTAACCGTGGTTTTTCTATTTTCTATCTCCTATTAACTGCTTTATTCTGCTTCACTCAGCTCCATTCTGATTTTATCTGCTTTTGCTGCATTTACTCATACCAATCGGATTTCTATCTTTTTACCTAAAGCAGATGCAAAACGTTCAAGTGTGGATAGCTTTACATCATCAGCATGGTTTTCAATTCTAGATATCGCACTTTTTTGAGTGTGTAGCATTTCGGCCAATGCTTGTTGGGTAATGCCTGATTCTTTTCTAGCCGTCTTCAGCATGATGCCAAATTTTAAATTTTGGTAACCTTCATCATATCCTTCGGCAAAACCCTTATCATCGGCTTTGCGTTTTGCTACGTACTTTTTTAGATCGCTCATTGTATTTTCCTCCGTAGATAATCTCTACGTCTTTGTTCTGCAAGTTTGATATCTTTAGCTGGCGTTTTTTGAGTTTTCTTTTGAAAACCATGGTTTAGTACCACTAAGTTATCACCATCGAAAAAGCCTAATAATCTAAAAATATTATTGCCCACTTGCGCTCTTACTTCCCAAATGTCTTGGGTATTCACCAGCTTCTTTAAATAAGTAGTAGTAATAACATCTAGCTCTTCAACCAATTGTAATACCCAAGTTATTTTTTGAGCTTTGCTGTTAATGAATCTAAGAACTCAACAACGGGTGTTTTACCTTCTTGTGTTGTATAAAACTTAATAGTTTTCATCTCATTGTTAACATACATGTGAACTTCTGCAGGTTTCTAATAAGGTATATATAGATAAGTGATGATAGATACGTCCAATAATAAATGCGTTGAAATGAATATTCTGAGAGTGTCATCAAAAATGGTGTGAGGAGAGGGGATTAAAACAATCCTGTGTTTTCTATTTTCCGCCGGGTCTTTTGTTCAGCGTAGCGCTCTGTGGTGGTATTTTTTTGACTGAAGGAGCTAGCTGGGTATTAGCTTACCTAGTTCACGAATACATTACCTGATAACTCTAAATTTTCAGTCTTTGGGCTTGTTTCAATGCATTAGAAAAGATAGCGTCCTGGATCCGAACTGGGATATTAGGGGGGATGCGCTGTTGGAGTTTTTCAATTGCAAGTGGAAGGCTAACTGCGAATTCATCCATAATATCTTTCATGCGACTAGTGTCAAAGCCAACTGCTTTAGCCGTGCTAATAAAATGCCGAGGAAAGATCATTTCGAGCTTGCGCTTTTTGCCTTTGGTTGCGGTTAATCCCATTGCGAGACTGAGTTCACGAATATTCAAACCTGTGCCACCCAGTATGGGGTATGCCGATAAGATGTCGTAAAACGGCGTCATTCGATATGCTCCTCCCGCGTCCAGAAAAATAGAAAAGTTTTTAGCATGTCCATCTGTAGCACCTATTAGCCATTGGAATACCTGAAATCGCATAAAAGAATCTCTGTCTAGCAGAGCATTTTTTGAACCCATTAGTAGTTTCATTATTTCTGCTATACCCGGCCCGCCGTCAGATTCATATTTAATAGCTGGTGGTACACCGTGAGCCTGGCACATGTCTTCCTGCGGTAATCTAATAAGCCAGTTTTTATCGGCACTCCAACGCCGGTCGAAGCGCTCTACCGCTAAGGCTTTTACATCAGCAACCTTAATGATTTCAATATTAGGCACCGAAAAGCCCAGCTCTCTGGCAAGTTCAATGCATAACCATTCGTTTTCTACGCTATCAGATAAATCTAGTGTAGCGCTCGGACCTTTTATTTGACCAATAGGTAACTTAATAATATGGCTAGTAGGGGTCAGCCCCTTTGGCACACACCACGAATCGTTAATCTTTAGTAGCGCTGTTTTTTCCTGTGCACCGGCAACGGAAATACGAAAATCTGTTTGTTCTTGTATCATTCCCAGTGGCGCATCAGCTTTATGGCCTTGCAATAAGGTTATCAATTGCTCATCGGCGAGTTTGGCATACAACAATGTTCTGTTATTTAGTGGTAAGGATGTTTGCGCAATCGATTCAGTTAATAGGGTAATCGCACCTATGCTGTCTTTACCTATTTCACTGAGAAGGTCGAAAGGCTGTGCTGATGCTGCCGTGAATCGTTTCACTATTCGTTCACGGACCAGCTGAGAGTCAGGTAACAAGTTATCGAAATAGTTATATACCTGTGCGGAAGTGATTTTGCCTTTTTGCAGCGGCAGTGACAACGATAATGGCCGCGCTTTAGGATGCGTTAACCAATCAGTAGCATAGTGAAGTTGATGCGCCCCATTAGCACTTTTTACTAATTCGCCAACGTATTCATCATTCATGTAAATCGATAACTTTGTCATCTACCAGTCCTCTGTGACCTTTTTATCTTCGGCATCGCTTAAAGGATATTGAGATCCATTGTCTTGTGTTTGAATTAACATACTGACATGTAACGCTTGCATTATCTTGAACAAGGTTTGAAGTTGACAACGATCGGGCTCGTTTTCAAAATTTGAGATGGTAGCCTGCTTAACACCCACACGTTTCGCAATTTCTGCTTGCGACCAATTGTTATTGGTTCGGATTAATTTGAGGTGATTTGCTAATTGTTGAGGGCCGTAAATCATGTTTGCATTTCCACGTAATTATCCTCTCTAGAGGATATCGATGTTTATATCCCTTGTAAAGGATATTTAAGCAAATATACCCTCTAAAGCATAGCATGGTGTGTATCCCCTGTAAGGGATAATTATTCCAGAGTAATTAGCTTGCGTTACACACATTAAATCGACGTTATTCACTTTTTTAAAATAATATTACTATTTTATTTTGTAAAATTTGGTGGCTTAAATGGCATTCCTTGTTTTGCATCTTATTGTGATGAGTGTCTTCGTAATTTTGCGTTTAATGTTTCAAAAGAATGGATTCCTGCTAAAAACATGCAGGAATGACGAATTCTAACCGTGGTTTTTCTATCTCCTAGCTACTATTCACTGCTTTATGCTGCCATCTCCTAGCTCCTATTTACTGCAGTTACCTGCTCAACATCGATACAATATTTTTGTACTCTTTTTTCTCGGCCAACTCAATAGGGGTGAACTGGGGCGGGTAGTATCTTTCGGTTTTAAAGTTTGCCTCATAACGCCATTTCAGTTTTGCGGGTTCACTTTGGGTTGTGCTATTTGCGCCTAATGTTAATAAATTCGACACTAACTCTGCTTGATTGGCTTTTACCGCGGCATGCAGTAGTTGGTAACCATCACGATCAAAGGCAGTTAGAATTTGTTGGATGGCTACAGCGCCCATAAGTGTATTCAGTTCACTGGCATACCAGGTTAAAAATTCATAATTCTTGGTATACACACCCAACTGCGTCGCTGTGGTGCCATCTTTAGTGGTGGCAAACAAATCAGCACCTTGAGCTATCGCCGCTTTGACTACTTCTAGGTTGTTGCTTTTTATGGCGAAAAACAAAGGGCTGTAACCTTGTTGGCTTTGCTGATTAATGTTGGCACCTTTACTCACTAGGTAATTGAGATTTTCTGCTTTAGCAAAATTGGCCGCCCACATTAAAGGCGTTTGGCCATCACTATTTTGGGCGTTGATATTCGCACCTAGGCTGACCATTCTAGCCAGATCCTCTGTGGTCGCCGAGCCAGCACATAGCTGAAAAGCGCTAGTGCCGTCTTCTATTGTGCTACTTGCATCTGCGCCCTTATCTAACAAGGCATTGATAATTGCAGAATTACCGTATCGGCACGCCTGAATGATGGGAGTAAAACGGTTGCTATTAGCAAGCTGTACCTTTGCGCCTTTTTTAAGCAGTAGCTCAACTAATTGGGGCTCTTGTGTTTCTACCGCCCAAGCTAAAAGACTGGAATGGTCGCGAAGTGGCTGATTGATATCGGCTTTAGCCGTTAACTTATCTACCATGGCTAGATCTAAATTTAAAATGGCTTGTTTGGTTTCTAGTAGTAACTGCTGGTGCTCTTGGTCTGTTAATTTTTGCTCAGTGGAATTGAGTTGAGACTCAGTGTTGCAGGCAACTATGGTGGTCATAACAAAGCTAAAAACACACATTTTGATGATGCTTTTTACTTGAGCGTTTTGGTGCTTATTGGTTTTGAGTAATCTGTTTGTTTTCATCATTAAAACCTTAACCTAGCAAGCCAGCAAGTGGCGCGGAACTGTCGCCAAAGCTTTGTGCAGGTACGCCCATTTGTTGTAAAACCGAAAGCAGCAGATTGCACATTGGCGTATGTTTTTCAGCGGCGATATGTCTGTTACCTTCTAACCCGCCACCTGCGAGAATAATGGGCAGATCCATATGATCATGATCGTTAGATTCACCTATACAGGCGCCTCGTACTACAAAGGTATTGTCGAGTAAATTGGACTCTCCATCGGGAATGTTTGCCATCTTTTCAAGGTAGTCAGCAAATAGCTGCATGTGGTAAGTATTGATCTTAACCAGCTTGTCTATTTTGTCGGGTATATTGGCATGATGGCTTAACTCATGGTGACCGTCAGAAACGCCAATATTGGTGTAAGCATGATTACTGAGCTCTCGTCCGAGCATAAAGGTACTGACTCGGGTCATATCAGTTTGCAAGGCTAACATTTGCAGATCTAGCATAATTTTGACGTGTTCTTCATAGTCGCTAGGAATGTTGGCCGGCACAGAAAAACCTTCTAAATTCATTTCGATTGTAGTTTCTCGTGCTTTTACAATGCGCCGCTCGACATCACGAATAGATTCGAGGTACTGGGCCATTTTATGGCGATCGTTCACTCCTAATTTTTGATTGACCCTTTTGGCTTCTTGATTGATAAAGTCGAGAATACTGGCTTTGTGAGTCAGGCGCATTTGACGGGTGGTTTCGTCGATTTTATTGCCGTCTCCAAATAGGTGTTCAAACACATCACCTGGGGCCACCATAGCGGGTAAGGCTTGTGTTGGGCTTTTCCAAGAAATGGTATTGGTGTACGTACAGCTGTAGTTAATGTCGCAACTGCCTAGCAAACTTGGGGGCTCGATGCCTAATTCTAAAGAGGCAAGTTGGGTGTCTTTCGCAAAATAGTTGGCGGCGACCTGATCGGCAGATATACCACAATATATATCAGAGCCTTCAGTAGCTTTGGCATGTACACCGGTTAAAAATGCAGGACAACTTCGACCATGACCCGCTGGCGGCGCACCAAAAGCGCTAGCCTGATAATGCGCCAGTCCTGAGATCACCGAAAATTTGTCTCGTACTTTTTCCAGTGGTTTTAAAATGGGTGTCATGTGGTAGTTTTTACCCACAGTTTTAGGTGTGTAGGATTGCACTCTCACGCCATTAGGCGAATAAAATACTGTCATGCGCTTGGGGCGTTTTTCTAAGGTTTTAGCCATAGCTGCAGGCACTAAAGACTCCATCACAGGCAGCGCAACGGCGGCACCTAAGCCTTTTAGAAAAAAGCGTCGTGATGGGCCGGTATTAACGTGTTTGAGCGATCTGTTGATTTTCATTGCTAGCCTCTGGAGCTTTTTTAAAGTTAAACGGAGTGCTGCTAACAACAGCTTCAATAATACTATGGATACGATAATTTTCGGGACTTGCTTGTCTGGCGATACTTCTAATAGTGGGTTGATCTGAGGGCTCTAAGCCTCTGCCAAGGGCGTAGGTGAGCAAGCGGTCAATAAAGGCTTGGGCGAAACGTTCTCTGCGATCCCATAAAACCGAATGTAAGCCGTTTAATCCTTCAAAGTGGGTGCCGTCTGGCATTTGGGCGGTTACATCAATTTTTTGACCTGCGTACATAGTGCGCTGAGCGCCTACGGCATCGTATTTTTCTAATGCTAAGCCAAGAGGATCCATGCGCACATGACATGCTGCACACACTGGGTCGGCTCTGTGCCGGGCTAATTGTTCTCTAGCTGATAAGGCTAATCCATCGTGCTCAGCTATCAATGAAGGTACATCTGGCGGTGGCGGAGGAGGGCTGGCTGCGAGCAGGTTATCTAATATCCATTTACCTCGTTTAACGGGAGAGGTGTGACTTGGATTCGATGTTAAGGTCAAAATGCTAGCTTGGCCTAATAAGCCGCCACGATTAGTGTGTTTGCCTAAGGTCACTTTTCGAAACGCACTGCCTTTTACGCCCTCAATACCATAGTGATTGGCTAGCTGTTCATTGAGATAGCTATAGTCGGCATTAAGAAAATCAAAAATCGCCAGATCGTCTTTTAAAATACGGGTGAAAAACAATTCAGTTTCCCGTTTGATTGCATGTCGTAACGGTATAGTAAATTGCGGAAATTCAAATACGTCTGGAAAATGATGGGGAAGGTTACGCAAATACAACCATTGGCCAGCAAAGTTATCGGTAAGGGCTTGGGCTTTTTCTGACTCAAGCATGCGTTTAATTTGCTGGCGCAGAATGCTTGGCTCTCGTAGCTTTCCTTGTTTGGCTAAATTAGTTAATTCTTGGTCGGGTAAGCTGCTCCATAAAAACAGTGCCAGTCGCGCTGCAAATTCATACTCATTAATTTTGTAAATACTTCCGGCTGCGGCGGTGTTAGGTGTGGTTTCTTGTAGGTATAAAAAGCTGGGCGCCACCAGCAATGCCTGTATGGTAGTGGCAATACTGGCTGTAAAATCTAAGTCTGCTCTTGCTTGCTTAAACACATGCAGTAGCGGCTGAATATCAGCGTTATTTGTTGGGCGGCGGTAAGCCTCGGCTGATAGTTTGGCAATGATCTGGGTGGCACAATCAATTTCTGCCTTGCTGCTCTGCTGTGTTGGCACTGCAGAGTCTGCCGAGTCAGGCAAGCAAACAAAAATTTTAGCCAAGCTTGGGGTTTTATTGATGTCAGTCTGGATTGTGTTTGTATCGATAGCGTCAGTCTGGGTTGTCTGACTTGTCCTATCTGTATGCTGTGATGGATTGTTTGTATCCAGTGGGCCAATGACTTCTATTTCGAGAACATCTCGTAAAAAAGCAGCTTGGGAAAACCGTGATGACATATGATACGAGGGCACTTTTTTAGTATGTACACGGCTGCCATTAAGAATAAAGTCTAGGTCTAATTCGGTAGGCTCACTTTCAGGCAGCACTACATAGTCGGTACCTTCGCGCGCAGTCGGCACGTATTCATTCAGTGCTAAACTTTTACGAAAGCTCAGGCCAATATTATGGCTGCCGGCGGGTAAGGTAAGAGTATAACTATGACGGTGAATGTCTAGGCGATCTACTTCGTTATTGGTGTTGGCATTGATAAAACCTGCCACTTCATACAGGCCAGCTTTTGGCGCATAAAAATCAAAACTGCCACCGCCTCGAGAGTCCAAAGGTAAATCATCATTCATGCGAAGATCAAAAGCAGGCACACCGCTATTTTGTAAAGGGCCATCTTTAGGCACAAGATAGCTTTTTTTACTGGCCGTACTTCCAGCCACACCCGTGGCGAGTTTACTGAGTTTTCCGGCTACAGACAGGTATCTTTCTAGCAGCGTAGTCGACACGCCTAGTACGTCGGCATTGTTATCGAAGCCATAACCAGAGTCGTCACCCGGCAAGGAGTCGGTCACATCCACATCTAATGCCAGTAAATCTCTTACTGAATTAGCGTACTCACTGCGATTTAAACGGCGAATGGTCGCGCGACCAGGGTTGGGATTTTGCTTGCTGTAACTATCTAAAGACGTTTCAAGCCAAGCTAATAATGACGTTTTTTGCTGTGGAGTTAGTTGTTTTTTCTTGGCAGGTGGCATGTCTCCCATAGACACGGCTTTGAGCATGGCTTCCCATAGTTTTTGATTTTTGCCATGGGCGATATCGCTGGCGTCAACGTCTTCTACCGACCAGTTACCGTCAAAAATATAATCATTGTGGCAACCTTCGCAGCGGTCATAAATTAACTGGTATGCCTGCTCTGGTGTAAAGCTTTGGTCTTCTGTTTGTGATAAAGAAGGGGAGCTAAGACCCAAAAGGGTCAAGCCAAACAAGATATAAAAACCAACAGGTAAACGCTGGGCACACCAACTTGGTGAGATATTAAGGGTCATTTGCACTCTCTTTGAGCAACTGCTGCTGTAAAAATAAGAAAAACGAGTAAGTCATGGCATAGAGCAGCTTCTGTGCCAAAAAGCTGTCCAACTGGTCAGGAAGGTGTGTGGGTGAAATTAACGATTAAAAAGGAGAGTTATTAGGGCGTGTTGATCTTTGCTGTACGATTTTGCAGCGAGTTGTGCGGTATTTATACAATAAAGCGCGATTGTGATGTAGTTGTTCTACATGAATGAGTGCTGAAGCAGTAGAAATGCCGCACAAACGCTGCCCGAAGGGTTCGTCCTAAACGCTTTTTACTCTTTGTTGCTGATTTTTGACTTAGCCCACTAGGCCTACAAACCAGCGCCGCGATTAAAAGGCGTTTAGTTAGAACAAAATTTATACAGCAAAGATCAACACGCCCTAGTTAACCATGCTTGTCTTTACATATCGGAAGTAGCATGTACTGTAGGATATAATGGGTTATGCGTAACTATTATTTGTTAATGTTCAATATAGTCTCGTGAGCTTATCAGGCAAGCCTTTATATTATGCTTAAAAGATCGTAGCTGTTTCAAATCTTGGTTAACCTCGCAACTTGAATTTCGTAACCCGCAGCTAATCTTTTCACTCTGTGATAAGCTTTTATAGCTGCCTATATAATCTACAAGCTAATTTCTCAAAGTGAGATTTAGTGAAATAAAAATGATAATTATCTTTTAAATCATGATGAAACCATGACAATAAACGATAAACAATTGCCTACCATGATCTCATTAGCCTAAAAAAGGAAATTACAATGAGAAACAATCGACTGAAGTTGCTATCACTCACTATATCAACGGTCTTAACAATATCTAGCTGTTCAACCTCTCAAAATAAAAATAAAAACACAGAGTCTGAAGCGGTACCAGCTCAATCGTCAGATGTCATTGCTGAAGAAGCTAGGCAGCAACAAAAAGCAAAAAATGACAGAGAGTCTGAAATGATTGAAGTCTCAGGTTATAGGCGCTCAGTTGAAGAACAAAATATTCGTAAGCGCCATGAGAAAGGTATTGTCGATTCTATTATCGCTGAAGATGTAGGTAAAATGGATGATGCCAACGTTGCAGAAGCTTTGCAGCGTATATCTGGTATTTCTATCAGCCGTGATGAAGATGGCAACATTGATAGTCAGCCTAGCAATGTGAAAAAAATTGAGCAGATAAACCTTCGTTCCCCTTATCAGATTTTCAAGAAATACGGGGTGAACCCCACAATAGAGACCTCAAACAAAGCTATTTCAACTTTTTCAATGGATGTTGACTTCAGCTTCATATAAATTAGCAGCAAACATGTTGAGTAATAATAGATTCCCCAATGCTGCTGGTATCCGCATTGAAGAGTTTGTTAATGCGTTTGACTATAACTATCAAGAAAGTAAGGACGTATTTGGCATCAGTGCACAGGTATTTCCTTCACCTTTTAGGGAAGGCTATCACGTTCTTCATTTAGGCGTACAAACAAAAAAATTAACAGATAATGAGCGCAACCCAAGTAACCTGGTGTTTAGTGGCGGATATATCAGGCTCAATGCGCGGCTATAATTTAGCCTTATTAAAGAAAGCATTTACCACCTTGGTTTCACAATTAGATGAGCAAGACAGCATTGCTCTAATTACCTATAGTGACTCTGCCACTATTGCTCTACCTGCAACTAAAATAAGCGATAAAGGTAAGATCTTTCAGGTTATTAACTCGCTATCTACTGAAGGTGGCACTAATGCCGCTGCAGGTATAAAACTGGCTTATCAACAAGCTGAAAAAATGTATATGCCAGGGTTTAATAACCGCGTTATTTTAACGTCAGATGGTATGGCTAATGTAGGTGATACTTCACCAGAAATGATTTTAAATAAAATTACAGAAAGTAAAAATAAAGGCATATTCCTCACGACTGTTGGTGTAGGGAAGGGTAATTACAATGATCATTTACTTGAACAACTAGCCAATCAAGGGAATGGTAATTATTTATACATGGGAAATGAGAAAGACATTCAAGAAAACTTTGTTGATGGGTTAACCAAAGAATTACAAACCGTGGCTAAAGACGCTAAAGTTCAAGTGAAATTTAATCCAACAACGGTGCATAATTATCGTTTATTAGGATACGAAAATAGAGCATTAAAAACCGAGGACTTTACTGATCCAAATAAAGATGGCGGTGAGATTGGTGCAGGTCATAGTGTGACTGTTATCTATGAAGTAAAACTAAAGCAGTTAAGCCATACCAGCAATTTAGCTGAGGTCGCTGTTGCTTATAAAAAGCCAATGGGCAATAAAGTACAGTACATTAAAAAGAACATCCCCAGTAAAGTGGTTACCGATACCATGAACCAAGCTTCTCCTGATAGTCAGTTAGCATCAGCAGTCTCTGCTTTTGCTGAAAAATTACGCCAAACTTATTGGTCTAGGAATTACCAATACCATGACATCTCAACAATGCTCAACGCATTACCCATTCAATATCGTCAACAAACTCAAGTGCATAACTTACTGGAGTTAATAAGTCAGGCGCAAAGACTTGATAACAGAGTCGATATTTATGAAGCAAACTATCCAATTGCGGGTATGAACTTTGACAGAGTGCCTTTACTTGATTAACCACAATCAATCTAAACTTACCTTACTCATTTACGTCATTATTGGCGTAATTGCAGTAAGCATTGCTAGCTTATTTGTTGTGGAAGCACAGCAAAATAAGCGCCAACTTAATAGCCATAAACAATTACTCCATGACACGGTACGAAAAACATTAGTCGCACAATTAGCAAGTTCCTTAGAGCAATATCCACAATCAATGGAAGAGGTCGAAAAACACTGGCAAACTATTGCTACTGAAGTGTTTCTATATCAGCAAGGTAAACAGATATACCCCTATGCTTTCTTAGGTAATAACACCTTGAAAATGTCACCAAAGTGGCAGCAATTTACAACAATGAGTGCTGAACTGTCTGAAGCAGAGCTTAAACGTTCATCTGTGCTTAATCGATTACAATTAGCTATACATAATAAAGCCAGTAGTGATATCAATGCTCTCACCCAAGAGTACTTCAATTTAGTCGCAAATTATCAACTTAGCCCGCTAAGTGAAGTTGTATCAGCGTTAACTTTTTTAACCATTGACCAACAAGAACAATGGAATCCTGAATTAATTAAACAGGTATTAATGACAGGGAATTCACTCTTTAAACCTGTTTCTTATTACATTTTCAAAGAAAACTCAGGTTTTAGCCAAGCCGATCTACAGCATATGCAAACTACTATTAAAAGGTTATTAGAAACAGCGAACATCAGCACAAAATGGTTTATAAAAAACAGTGAACTAATGACACTCGCCCCCCCTGAATTTAACCAGCATTCTGCAGCAATAGAAAACTTCACATTATTAAGTAAAGAAAATAAGCAGTTTATTTATGTGGAGCTAAATCAGCAATACAACTTGATAATGCCATACAACATTATTGAGGCACTTGCAGAAACAGTAAAAGAACTAAGGAAACAAGGTGTATTGTCTTACGAAGACAGTATTCAATTGCAGCCAAATAGTGCTTTAACTACCTTGCATCATTTACTTTTGGTTATAGACAAACCCGAGTGGAAAATGTGGTCGTCACAACAACAACTGTTTTTGATCAGCAAATTTACTTTACTGTTAATCTCAGTCATTTCATTAATATTTGTGACCAGATTGTTGATTAATCAACAAAAGAAAAAACAAGATTACTTAGCCATGCGAGAACAATTTATTAGCTTAGTCAGCCATGAGTTAAAAACCCCATTAGCTGCAATAAGGGTGATGGCAGAAACAGTTGATAAACGGCATAAAAGGCTACTGAGTTTAAAAGACTACCCTAACCGAATAGTCAATGAAGTCGACCGGTTATGGTTAATGGTCGATAATTTGTTATCTATGAACCGACTTAAATCAAATGAAATTAATCTTAATTATCAACGTATTAACTTGCATGTAATGGTTAACTATTGTTTAGAAAAGTCGAGTGAGTATTGTGATCTTCCTTTAGAACCAATAAATAATATTGGCAAAAGTATTACTGTTAATGCAGACGAATTGTTATTTGAACTTGTAATATCAAACCTGATTTCAAACGCAATAAAATATAATGATAAAAGCATCATTCGAATTGAGTTTTCATACGACAAAACTAAAAACGAATTAACTATTATCGATAATGCTTGTGGTATTGATTCGACTCAATGGTTGTCGGTTTTTGACGAGTTTACACGTTTGCCACAACAAAAATCGGTGAGTGGTAACGGTATTGGCTTATCACTATGTAAGTTGATTTTACAACAGCACAATGCTGAAATTGAAATTCATCACTCAACTTCACAAGGAACCACGTGGAAAATCATATTTTAATTATTGAAGACGATGACAACTTGCGGGATTCATTAGTTGATAATTTAGAAATTGAAGGATATCAAGTTCATTCTTTTGCGCTGATCGAAGCGGGCCGTCAATGGCTGTCGAATAATAATGTGGATCTAGTGATATTAGATATCATGCTACCAGATGGTGATGGCTATGAACTAGCCAAATGGATCCGAACACATTGCGACGTATTGATACTGATGCTTACCGCTAGAAGCTTAGAAAAAGATGTTGTGGAAGGGTTTATTTCAGGTGCAGACGACTATGTTAGTAAGCCATATAGAGTTAACGAATTACTACTTAGAATAAAAGCGCTATTAAGAAGAAAAAGTAAAACATCGATTGCTCAGGTAACCATGATAAATGATTATTCTGTTAACTGGCAGCTGCGTAAAATTCAGCATAATGAAAAAGATATCCATTTAACGAAAACCGCTTTTGATATTTTGAGTTATTTATTTGAACACATGAATACTACCTGCAGCAGAGAGCAGATCTTAGATGCGGTGTGGGGTGAAAATGTGTATGTTGACAACCGCACTATCGATAACTTTATATACAACTTAAAAAAACAACTCGCACTAACAAATGGTACTCAACATCAAATAAAAACTATCAGAGGTATTGGTTACAGTTTAACGACTCAATAAATTATATATATTACAGAATGTCCCTAAGGTGAATAGCTAAAAGCAGCTACGAGCAAGAAGTAAAAAGAAACGAATTACATTGAAAGCCAGAGGCTAATACGGGGCCATTTTTTGGATCTGATCATTGAACATTGTTTTTCCTATTCCTAGCTACTATCAACTGCTTTTATGTTTTCTACTGTTACATCAGTATATAATCTGTCGATAATTAAAATTTGAAGAAAAATTGGAAATCTAAAGCATGAGAAAACAGTTAATAACAGCGCTGATGTTGATTGGTATCAGTACATCGGTGAATGCAGATTTTGATAAAGGCGTAGCGGCTTATACTGGCAATGATATTCCTTTGGCATTAATAGAATTTAAATCAGCTGCCGAGCTTGGGGATCCAAGGGCACAATTTAATTTAGGTTTAATGCATGAACAAGGTATAGGTACTGAGCAAAGTTTTGAAAAGGCGTTAATTTGGTATAAAAAATCCGGCGAGCTTGGCAATATGTTCGCACAATACAATGCTGGGGTTTTTTACGAAAATGGAAAAGGGACTAAAGTTGATTTTGCTCAAGCGAATGACTGGTATCGAAAAGCTGTTTTGCAAGGAGATGGCTTAGCTGCCGGTAATTTGGGGATGTTGTATATTCGTGCCGATGGTGTGGTAGAAAATAAAGAAGCAGGTTTAGCGTTATTGATAATGTCGACTACTTTAGATAGCTCACCAGAAAACATTGCGAAAAGAAACATTTCAATGATCCGTAATTTAACGCCAGATATGGTTGCTGCCGCGCAAGAACTTTCCAATCAAATGATTGACACTCAAACCCCCTTAATTGTTTTAGACAAATATCTAGCAAAACGCTAAACACTAAAATTTGTTGAAGCCTATATATAAAATTGTAGAGAACCTGCGCTGCAGGTTCGTTTAATATAATAAACCTAAGTTCTGGATAAGAAGTATCGTTCAAGCTAAATATTAACAATATAATTCAATAGCTAAATCCCATTAACCCTCTGTCTAAGACCATTTGCTGTCTTTTAATATATATAATTAGACTAAAGTTTGTGTTGATTTGCAGAAAATCATTATGTTTCGATGTATCATTATAGGCAGTTCTATTCAAGTATGTCTCTATGGTTATTATATTTAATAATGTAATTTGCTATTGAACTCTCAATTCCCTTTGCTTGATGATATTTGTTGATTTTCTAGGAAGTATTTTTCATGCAGTTCATTTGTTTTTCTCGACTTGTATTACGGATGTTATTTTTCATTCCATTGGTCTTATATGCTAATAAGGCTTTTCTTCAACAAAGTACTACATACTCGTCATTAGATACTCTTCAGCAGCAGTCACATTCTTCTACCGAATTTTTAGCTAAGGCTCAAAGTGTTAGCGATATTGATCCCGTATTAAGCAAAAGTTTAGTGAATAAAGCGCTTAAATTAGCAGAGAGTAATAATAACCACCTTTTAGCAATGCAGGCTCACACATTACTTGCAAATATAGCCTTTCAAGAAAAGCAAGCTGGTCTTTCATCACTGCATTATCTAAAAGTTTTGGAGCATTTAAACAATATTAATGACAAGGATAATCACATTTTTCTTGCGATTGATTTTATTAAAAACATGTGGGGCGAAAAATACTACGAACAAGGGCTGCAGTTAATTAATACGCTTCTACCTATTGCTGAACGGAATGGCGATAAATATTCTATTGCACAAGTTCTTGTTGTTAAAGGGGATGGTTACTACAGTCAAAAAAACTACCAAGAATCAATTGACAGCTACATTCTCGCTACAAGCTATCTAACTAATGAAAATGAAGTGATTCAGGAAAGACTAGGTGATATTTATAAAAGGATTGCACAGTCATACAAACGATTAGTCAATAGAGAACAATCTGCATTTTATTATAAAAAAACACTAGACGTTTATACTGCATTAAACATTAAAAAATCAATGGCCCGCACCCTTACATCTCTTGCTGAAGCTGAGCGTTATTTAGGGAATTATATGCAGGCTCTTGATTATTCAAATCGCTCAGTAAAAATGTATCATGATCTTGATGACCCAATTGGCCTAGCTAAGGCGCTAAATGGAGCCGGTATCATACTTAGACATATTGGTCGTTATGAAAAATCACTAGAGCAAATTCATCAGGCATATCTTTATTATCAGGACGTTGGAGACACTAATGGGATGGGCAAAACATCAAATCAAATGGGATCGATATACACAGAATTGAAACAGTTTGATCACGCCCAATCATTTTATCAACTTACCATTGATTTGGAGGGGGAGGAGGTTGATAGAAACACCCTAGCCTCGGCCTATAGAGAAATGGCTGTTATTTATTTTGAATCAGGCGGTTATGAAAACGCCTTAAATATGGCGCAAAAAGCCCTACAATTATACATTCTTGAAAAGGATAAAAATAAAGAAGCTATAACTGAACGAATTATCGGCCACATTTACCAGAAACAAGGTGCTGTTAGTGACGCTATATCTCATTTTAGACAGTCAGTAGCCGCGGCAACCCAAGCGAAAAATACATTAAACATAATAAAAGCCCAAACGGCACTTGCTAGTTTGCTTATTGCTGACAACCCTGAAAATGTAATATTTTTATTAAAACAATCAGAAAAATTAGCTATGGAAATAGATGACATACCTGAGGCCTTGTATGTTATTCACTTGTTACTAAAAGCTGAAAAAAAATTAGGGAATTTTAAACAAGCGTTAAGTTACGCAGAAAAACAAATAGCCTTAACTAAAACTATTCAAGCTAAAATAGACGAAGATGAAATTATACTAGAAACCGCAAATTTACATTCACATAAAATGGAAATAGAACTGCAAACATTGCGAGAAAAAGAAAAATTGCATCTGCTTGATATAGCGAAAAAAAATGATGAAATAGAAATTGCTGAGCAAGCTAAAATCATAACAGATTTGCAATTGATGAAAAATAAATATGCAAGTATCGCGTTAGCATCTTTATTGGTCTTGAGTATTTTATTAGCGTTATTTATTTATATTCGTTTTGTAAAATCGAAAAAGCACAATAAAGAGCTTAATGTATTAGCAATGCGAGATCCGCTAACAAACTGTTACAACCGTCGAGTTTTATTTGATTTAATGAATAAGGATTTTGCCAACTTAAGTCCTCTTGATGAGTATTGTGTTGTTATGCTAGATATAGATCATTTTAAGGCGGTCAACGATACCTATGGCCATAGTGTTGGGGACTCTGTATTGAAAGGTGTTGCCAATATTTTAATAAATGGCGTTCGTAAAAATGATATTGTTGCTCGCTATGGTGGTGAAGAGTTTTGTATTGTTTTATCTTCTGCAGACAAAAATCAGGCCATATTGATTGTTGAGGCCATAAGAAAAACTGTACAAGAAGCATGTTTTGAAGATATTAAAGTCACTTGTAGTATTGGCGTTTCTTCAATCAAATTCAAAGCTAAAACCCCCCGTGAGCTAATTGAACAAGCAGATTTCGCTTTGCTTAAATGTAAAGCTTTAGGGCGTAATCAAGTAATGCTTTGGGGGAGTGTTGAGTAAAGCAGTAAAATCATATTGCAACCAACTAGAGGCTGTTGATCTTTAATATATACATTTTGTTTCAACTAAAGGCTTCGCTATTTTAAAGCTATAGTAAAGGCTGATAATTTAGCGGCCTTTATTGATAAAAACATAAGTGGTGTAATGTCTAATACGGTTTAACGCATGCGTTGTCTAACTTTGCGTGAATGCCATATTGCGGGGATAATAACCAGTACCGCAATCAGCCCTAACACCCAAGGTGTGGTTTGCCCAACCATTGCTAAGTTAGTTAAATCGGCAGCTTGCTCATTGTTCACTTGAGAAGCATAACCAATGTGTCCAATAGCCCCTTCGACCGCTGTCGAAAAACCATTACTCAAAGCGCTTTCCCAGCCCAATGCCGAAAAGGCTCCGTAAGCTTTATATGCAATGGCAGCAGAGCCAAAACCTATAATGCCAATGCCAACAGTTCCCAAACCAAATACGCCCACACCTATTGCACCTACACTTATTATTCCCAGCGAAACTATACCTACACTAACCGGGGCTATTGCTACTCCACCCCAAGCAAAGAGTAAGCCATAGGCTTTACTACCGCCTGCTATCCAGCCATATGCGGGGTTGTCGTCAGCTTCAGGCATGCCAAATTGAAAGTGGCATAATGGCACACCAAAAAGACACAGTTTACTTTTGTATTCTCGTTGTTTAGCTCCGGCATGATGTGCCTCGTCTAAAAACGCTTCTGGGTGAAATATACGCTCTTGTGCTCTGAGTTTTTGGGCTTCTTTGAGCATGCGGTGGGTAAGGATTAAATAGGCAGAAACCAAGCCAAATACCAAAATGTGTGCTGCAATTGCGTAGCCAAGCACTGAGCCACTGGCATTAATAGCCAAGTGTTTGAGTGCGAGCATTCCTAATATATAGATAATGGCAATCATGAAATACAGCGACACAACCTTAATCACTTGGTGACGTTCTCGTTTGGTACGGGATTGAGCAAGACCGGCCTTTACACCAAAATATGAGCTGATTAGGCCAGCAAAAGAGGCTAACAAAACTAAAATGGTGGTGAGCTTAAATATTGAACCTGTTTTTGCCACCCCTGCACTCAATAATGCGGCTTTGGCGGGCGGAGATATACTGCTAATTGTGGTCATGACAATGGCGGTAAATGCGGCTCCTGGTTTGCTGCTCTTTAAGCCATCTTCGACGAAAGTTGACATGGCTGACTTCAGTAATTTTCGGCCACGGGATAATCGTTGTTTTACGGTCTCGAGGGTTAAGTCTAGTTCAGCTGCTACGCGCTCAACAGACTGTTGTTCACGATAGAATAATATAAGGGGTTCACGGTAGATGTCATCTATTTGCTCTAGCACTTTCCACAACAGGCTTTGTTGCTGTTGTTGTATCGCCGCGTACTCAAGTTCTGTTTCTTCTGCCTCAGGCAGGTGGTGCTGGGCTAATTCATCGGCGCCTATTGTGGGTTGGTTTGCTTCTTTGCGGCGGTAACGACTGACTTTAAACCGCAATATGCCACATAACCATGATTTTAATTTTTCAGGATCGTGCAAGGTATCGAGTTTTTTCCACGCTTCTACAAATGACTCTTGTGCAATATCTTCACTGTGTTTGATATCACCTACTGCCGAATATGCAATAGAGCATAATAAGTTTTGATAGCGAGCAACTATTAGGCAAAAGGCATCGCGATTACCTCCAAGTGAATACATCACTAAGCTTGAATCATTTGCATTCAATATCGGATTTTGTTTTTTAAAAATACTCATAAGTCACATATCTCTTGGCTGATATTAGTAAGTGCCGTGCTTTGGATAAAAGGTGACAACTTTTTTATAGAAAATCTAAATAAAAATAATTTTAATTTTTTTGTCACCTTATTTCCTGGTGTTGGCACTTAATTACCATCGCACTGATGCAGCCATAACGCTTCAATGTGTCACGATTTTTTTTATCTAACTTACACAGAGTACATTATGAAACCAGTAAACAAATCAATTTATCAGTCATTTAAAACATTTAGTCTAGTATCAGTCCTTGCCTTATCAGGTAGTGTTTTTGCGGCCCCACTTAATTCAGTTATCGATGACTTTGACAACACCAGCAATAATAATCTAGGTATTCCTAGAATGTCCTTAAGTGACATCACGGCTGGCGGCAGTACCACTACTGAATTAATGGTATCAAATGGCGTAATACAAATTAAAGGAGAAATTGTGCCACCACGCGGCCAACCGGGTTGGTCAAGTTTGATTTTGCCTCTTGGCCCAGAAGGGGAGGGTCAAGATGCGAACAAGTTTGTTGGTATTAAGCTGCTGGTAAAGATTAGTAACGGCTCGATTTCAATCTCGGCCAATAGTACTGAAGTAGTTAATTACGATTACCATTCGGCACAAATCGCCGTGAATTCAGACGGTAAATTTCATGAAATTAAAATCCCTTTCGATTCGATGAAACGTATGTGGTCTGAACAAACCCCGTTAAACAGACAAACCCTTAATAGTCTCAGTATTGTAGCTTTTGGCATGCAAAAAACGCTATATGACTTTGAAATTGATCAAGTCAGTTTTTATTAATACCAATATTGATTTGAGCGGGCTTTCGCGTGAAAGCCTTATTCAGTTAGTCATTTTTAAATAAGGTCACTTATTATGTCTTTCGATACCAGTACCAGGCTCGACTATCTCGATGCCGTCCGTGCTTTTGCTTTAATTTTAGGCATAGTGTTTCATGCTAGTTTATCTTTTATGCCTATATTTATTGGCTGGGCGGTAATGGACATCTCAACCAGTCATCTTGTCGGTATCTTTGGCTTAATTAGTCATTCATTTAGGATGGAACTGTTTTTCCTTATCGCTGGATTTTTTGCCCACATGACCTTCCATCAAAAGGGCATGAATTCTTTTGTTCGATCACGATTTATGCGCATTGCGATTCCCTTTGTTATAGGTTGGTTTATCCTTCGTCCGCTGGTGGTATCGGCATGGGTAATGGGGGGCGAGAGCTTGCGAGGTGATGTGCACATTTGGGCGGGGTTAAGCAATGGTTTTGCTAGTTTAGCCAGTATTCCTAAAGATCTTTTTATCGGCACACATCTCTGGTTCTTGTATTACTTGCTTTTAATCTCGACAGGCGTTGTGCTGTTGCGCAACTTGATTAGTGTTAGCACACCACTTCAGCAATTCTTAAGGCAATTTAGCGACAAGGCCATAGCTTGGTTATGCCACTCGCGGTTTGCCATTTTGTTGCTTGCTATTCCTACCGCCTGCTGTCTGTGGTTTATGCAATATTGGGGGGTAGATACACCCGATAAGTCATTAATTCCTAATATTCCAGTGTTCTTGCTTTATGCTGGGTTTTTCTTGTTTGGTTGGTTACTGCATAGGCAAGCTGCGTTGATGGAGGTCTTTTGTTGTTTGTCTTACCGTAAAGTGGTTGTGTGTTTAGGGGCTATTATTGCTGTTATCTTATTATCCAAATACGAAGGGCAAATAGGTCACCCAGAATATACATTATTCAAGATCAGTTATTTACTGAGCTATGCCATCATGATGTGGTCGTTGGTTGGACTGTGTATTGGTGTCTGTAAATACTTATTCAAACGTTCCAGTAAGAAAATCCGTTATATTGCCGACGCATCTTATTGGCTTTATCTGATACATTTGCCCGTAGTTGTGTGGTTACAAATCGCCTTTGCAGAATTACCTTTTCATTGGACGCTAAAGTTGCTGAGCATATGTGTCATTACGATAGTTATATCTTTGCTGATGTATGATGCTTTTGTTCGCTCTACATTTATTGGTGCAACATTGAATGGCAAAAGGCGGAACAGAGCATTATTTAGCAGAAAAGTAGAGCCGACCAAAGCAAGCTTTGATAGTGCGCAATAATAATTCACTCTGCCTAGCTTTATAACAAGGTTAGGCAGGTTTGTAAGGGGAGGTTGTTGTTTGTCTTTAACTAAGCCTGTGTTATGGATTCTATAAATATTTATATCGCTACTATTCTTTGCGCCATTTGCCTTTGGTTATCTCCATGAAAAATAACTCATTTAACTTTGTAGTTGGTATCATCCGTTTAGTCTAAAATGCAAAGAATGAAATTATTGGTGTGAAGTTTATGAAACTGAGGTGGCTGATCCTACTGTTTTTTTAATTGGGGCATTGATTTATATTCCAGCATAGATATCGAGGCAATATATGAAAATTGAAAAGTCTTATTCTTTACCTTTTCCTTTAGAAAAGGTCTATCAAGCTTGGATCTCGTCAACGACTGTTATTGCGCCTGCGACGAGGATGGACATTGTTGGCAAAGTTGGCGGGCATTATCGTTTATTTATTGACTCAGCTGATTTCACAGGAATTAATGAAGGAACGTTTTCACGTGTTGAGCCAGACTCTCGATTAACTTATACATGGGAGTGGAACAATGACGGAGATATTTCAATTATTGATGTTAAATTCACTAAGATTGAAGCAGGTACACAAGTGGATTTAACCCATAGTGGTTTTTCATCACAACAGAGTCTGGCTGACCATGATTCTGGGTGGGATAGTTATATACAAGGGTTTTCTGAGTATTTGGCTGATCGACTCACTGCTGAGTGAAGCTAAAAAGCTAATGTATCCTTGTTATTTAATGTTTGTTGAATTGGTTATTATTGAGTACTTTCTTGTGTGAAAGTAAGGTTAAGTTTTTCAGGGAATCGATGGTTATATGAGAAGGAGTTATTGTGTGCCCATTTCCGATCTTGAAATCGTTAACACAGAGTTGATTTTGCATATACGATTTACTTTAGCAGTACAGGGATGTATCAATTTTACGGTCTCACTTGATAAGATTTACCCTCTTAAATTCAATCTATATAAAGAGTTTGTTAATCAAGCTGCTTTGATATTCACCAAGCAAACATTCAATTATCTACATGGTGCTAAGGCACTTTTAAAAGACATAATAAAATAAGTGTGAGCGATTAAAATTACAAGCTATGACGTCAATCAACAATACTATATGCTGCAATTTCTAAGTTTATGTTTGTTTAATAGTCACGTTAGTTAAATAAGGTAATAGACATTATTTTTATGAATAAAACACCATACACTAAAGGCCATATACGCAGGGGGAAATCGTTTGTCTTTTTGTTTATGGCAGTGTTATTTACTGTCGATATTCATGCTAGTGAAGTCGTATTTTGTAAAACTACCGAAAGTAAAATAAATTCCTATGCTGTAGGTTTATTGAAGTTGGTCTTAAAAAATACCAATGGTGAACACAGATTATCTACTTTAAATGTTCCATATATGAATAAAAAAAGGCTATTTACCCAAATGAAGGATAAAGATGGTCCTTGTTCAGTGGTGATAAATGGAGCTTCAACTTTATTTAACAATAATATTGATATGGTGGTTACATTTCCTATAACGCGAGGTTTGTTAGGTTACCGGGTATTAGTATTTAATCAACAAACAAGAGCCAATTGGACGAATATCAATAGCCTAGAACAAATTAAAAACAATTTTACAATTGGCTCAGGTGCACATTGGCATTCATCAACATTGTTTAAAGAGCATGGATTTACAGTTGTTCATGGCAATACAACTCAATTACTTTGGCTGATGTTAAAGTCAAATCGTTTTGATTTACTTAATCGAGGAATTTTAGAGTCTGAAGAGGAAGTGAATCAAAGACTAGCTTTAGGAGATGAGGTTTATATTGATAAAAAGTTTGTGTTTCATTTGAAATTGGATTTCTTTTTTATTGTTAAAGATGGTGATACAAATACAAAACAACTTTTAACCCAAGGTCTTGAAACTGCATATAACAATGGAAGTTATCAACAATATCTTGATCAGTATTTAGAGTCTCTGTTTATCAATAAAAAAAATATTTTAGATGGCAGAAAGGTTTTAGAGTTGGAGTACCAAGACATGCCTGAACTTATCAAAGTGACCCCTGATAAATATTGGTATAAGTTTGAGAAATCCAATCATTAATTGCCAGATGCAGTGATATCAAATAATAAAGGAAATTTACAAGCAAATAATTTTGTGCAAAAAGCTAAACAGTTTGATAGCACAGCGTAGTTACTTTTCTTGTGTCTTTGTGACTTTTATTTTCGATAAGACTTGTGGTGACCTTAAATATAGTAATAATCGGCCTAAGTTTTTTGGGTTGAGTTTAAATAGTGCATTTATTAGCAGTAGAGTGTTTAGGTAAAATATTAAGATTAGAAGGGTCAATGGCTGGCTGGCAGCAATTGTTTTGGGGTGATGAGTGCGTTTCTCAAATCAGTGCCAGTGCAGACAGTGAAAAATTTTCACATCAATTTTCGTTACAAAGTGAGCAGGGCGATCTTCAAGTTGAGTTAAGTGGCTCGTTGCAATGGCAGCCCTTTACTTTACAGTTCAAGCTTTTAGTTAATGACGAACTCGTACATGAAAATACCCTGTTTGAAAAAGACATCGAACAACGTCAAATCACTCAAGGCGAAAAACAACCGATTAAATTTAGTTTTATCGGTATGGCAAGCCTTGGTTTAAAGTTATTCAAAAGTGCTAAGGTGATTAAAGTGTTGTTTGCTGCTGGCAGTTTAGCGGCCTATAGCTGGTTGTTTTCTATTGAGTTTGCTATTGCTTTGATACTTTGTCTGGTGTTCCATGAATATGGTCATATTAAGGCAATGAAGTACTTCGGTTTAAAAACCAAAGGTATTTACCTTATTCCCTTTGTGGGAGGCTTGGCCCTTAGCGATGATAAAATTAACACTCGCTGGCAAGATGTTGTTATTTCCATTATGGGGCCATTTTTTGGCTTGCTTCTATCTATTGCTTGCCTAGTGGGTTATTGGATCACCGATATTGAAATTCTCGCTGGTCTAGCCGTATTTAATGCGCTGCTTAATTTATTTAATTTGTTACCTGTATTGCCTCTAGATGGTGGTCATGTGTTAAAAAGTATCGCGTTTTCAATTAACTCCAAGGTGGGTATTATTGCCTGTGCATTGGGGGCCGCTTTAGGTGTTTATATCAGTTACCACTTTGGTTTGGCTTTGTTAGGTTTTTTACTGGCGATTGGTAGTGTTGAAATTTTCTTTGAATATAAACGTCGTCATTTAAGTGATTTGCTGCCCCTTAATCGTTATGCACAAATTGTTTCTATCTTTTGGTATGTGATCACTATAGGTGGTTTAAGTGCGATTATTTGGCTTGTGGGTCAAACAGATAACGGTGCTTTGTCATTACCTCTTAAAATATTAGCGAGTTAAAACCTTGTCTGATGCTTTCGTCTCTAAAGCATTAGATATGGGTTATTTACTGCTACTTATGACCCAATTAAATTTGCTCATAAGTGGTAGGTGCTCAGAAATTTTTGCAAAACCTTTAGCTGCTAAACCTAATTCATTTTGCTGTTGAAGTGATAGATTTTCAGGGTTGAACACATAACCTGCAATTAGCTCTAAACTTTGCGGACTATACAGAACTAAGTCCATGACTCGAGATGGATAGTCAGTACCGCGACCGTCCCATGTCCAGGTTTGTTGGCCGTTAATATGTTTTAACTCGGCTGCCAAAAGTGCTGCATGGGGCTGTTGATAGGGGCCTGCGATAATGACTAACGGCATAACCGTACTCACTAGGTTGAAATCACCGGCCACAATGATGCCATCAACTTGGGTTCGCTTTATGATGTTCTGTATCAATGTACGTATGGCCGTTACTTCAACCCGTCGTTTATCTTCTTCCCAACTGCTAGGCTTGCTGCCACAGCATTCTAGATCAACTGAAACCAGTAATAAGCGTTTATTGTCACTCCTGACAATGGCACCGTTGACCGGTATGCCTAAATCTAAACTCTCGGCATATTTTAATTCACCTGCTTGCGCCATACGTTGTCTTAAACGTATTTTTTCAGGCTCAGGATAGGGCACTATTTGGGAAAATTCGGTCAATGGTTGCATAGGTAAACGACTAGCAATAATTGCTCTTTGTCTGCCGCCACTTTTACCAAAACTCAGTTGCCAATCGTCGTCGTTATTCTGAGATATGGGTAATGCTGCGCGTATTTGCGATAAAGTAGTGTTACCAGACACTTCGTCGAGTAATAAAATATTGGCTTGAGCTTGGTTTATCAGTGCTTTAAATAGTGCCGGATTTTTAATAAAGGCATCGCCTGACACATTCCAAGAAAAGACTTTTATCTTAGCTGTAGGAACTGGCGTACTGTGCTGACTTATAACTTGTAGCTCATCAGATGTCATAGACGTAAACTTGTTCGTCATCTGAGCCAAGGCTGATGTCATCTGTGTGATCAATATGAATAGAACAAGAGTAGGGGATTTTCGTACCATTTCTCGTAATATTTTTCGTGATATTTTTTGTAACATGGCAATTCACTCCATGAAGATGTGTATGGATACTAGCATAAACATTTTGCTTGAAGGTATACCTAGGGGCTGTTTTTTCGCCATATTTACAAGGGATTTTATTTTTAATCATAGTCATGGGTATTAGTAGGTGACTAAAATAAATAACTGTATATAATTACAGTATATGTTGAAATTTATTCCTATTAAAGCCCATGCGGGCATTGTTGGTTTTGAGTCTCCGGCAGCTGAATATAGCCAACTAAGACTTAACTTAGACCAACTTCTTATTGACCACCCATCAGCGACTTATATTGGGATTGCTGAAGGAGAGTCAATGAAAGGTGATGGCATTTTTTCAGGGGATTTACTGATAGTGGATCGTTCCCAAACTATTAAAGATCACGACGTGGTAGTCGCCAATTTAAACGGGGTGTTTGTCTGTAAAAAGATAGATAAGGTACAAAAATGTTTGATTTCATCAGGTAAAGGTTTTGCGCCCTATTATCTCTGTGAAGGTGATGAATTTCAGATTGAGGGTGTGGTGACACGGTCAATTCGGTTACACCGCGCATTTAAGAAAAAGCTCTGATGTACGCTCTTTGTGACGTAAATAGTATGTATGCCAGTTGCGAAAAGGTGTTTGACCCTGCAATACGGAATAAACCTGTGGTGGTGCTGACCAACAACGATGGTTGTATCTGCGCCGCTTGCGGGATTGCCAAACAGATGGGGGTTGGTAAGAAGTTTGTACCCTATTTTCAAGTAAAAAAAGAGCTTGAAGCTGTGGGGGCAGTGATACGCTCCAGTAACTATGAGCTTTATGCTGATCTTAGTCAACGTATGATGGATACCTGCGCTCGGTTTGCTCCTGATATGAATATTTATTCAATCGATGAATGTTTTCTGTCTTACGGTAAAAGTGTTTCAGCACCTGCCCAAGGGTGGCACAAGTTAGCTGAAGCTATTCGCAAAACAGTATGGCGTGAGGTGAGATTACCTATTTGTGTGGGAATGGGCAGCACACCTACACTGGCTAAGGCAGCCAATCATGCGGCAAAAAGAATAAGTGGATTTAATGGCGTAGCAGTCATCGACAGTGAAGTTAAGCGCAAGGATATTTTGTCGCAAATGTTAGTCACTGATATCTGGGGAATAGGTAGTCGCTTAGGTCGGCGACTGAATCTAATGGGGATCAACAACGCATGGGATTTAGCCAAGCAAAATCCTACAAAAGTAAGAAAAGACTTTTCAATTTTAGTGGAAAGTACAGTAAGAGAGTTAAATGGCGAGGTGCGGCATAATTGGGATAATGTTAGAGCGGCAAAAAAGGAAATATATAGTACACGCAGTTTTGGACAGCGGATCACCGAGATTGAGCAATTACAATTTGCTATGGCAACCCATGTTGAAATAGTCGCGGCAAAATTAAGAAAACAAAAAAGTTTAGCTGCAGCTGTGACCTTTTTTGCGTCTAGTTCGCCCCATGACTATGATGGCTATTTTAGCGAGTCTTACTTCCATCGATTTACTGTGCCAACCAATGACACCATCAATATCATTAAGCTTACCCAGGCGGCTTTAAACAAGGTGTTTAAGTCTGGAATTCGATATTATAAATGTGGTGTAGGCTTAATGGATTTACATTCAGAGCAGCTGTTTCAGTATGATCTTTTTAGTCCGTCTACAGATAACCCCAAACTCATGTCATGTATGGATACTATCAATGCCAGATTTGGTCGCTCAACATTACATACTGCAGCAAAAGGCTTTGAGCAAAAGTTTGCTATGCGCCGTGAATTTTTATCACCGCAGTACACGACCAAATGGAGTGATATTCCTAAGATCCTCTGTTAAATTTTGCTTTACTGTAGCAGAAAAATATCAAAATATTCAGAGACTAAGCTCCAGCCTCAATAATTCTCAGCCAGTTTTTCCAAATCCCTAACTCGGTTAATACTAACTTAATACATACTAACAAAGGCACTGATAGAAGTACGCCTGCAAGCCCCCATAACCAACCACATAATAGTAGCCATAAGATCACCACTAGTGGATTAAGTTGCATGTTTTTTCCTAGTACCATAGGTGTGATAAATTGTGATTCGATAAGGTTCAGGGTGAGGTAAGCACCAATAGGTATTAACACTGTGACGGTAAAACCATATTGTACTGTACCGGCAAGAGCTAAAATACAGACACCGAATATCATGCCAGCATAGGGAATAAAGTTTAGGACACCTACAATTACACCCCATAATAATGCATCTTCTAAACCTATGATTGATAGGGCAATAGCAGTGGATAAACCCAAGACAAAATTGATGATACTGACAGTACTGATATAGCGAGATAGCTGACTTTGGATGACTCCCACTAGATCTAAGGCTTTTTGTTGTTGTTTTTTATTGGGTAACTCTTTAACAAAAGCAGCAAATAAATTTGGGCCAAAGATCAGCAAGAATAAAATCAAAATTATGCCCGTTAATATCTGAGTCAGAATAAAGGGGGTGGCACTAATGACTTCAATAATAACTTCCATACCACCTTGTTTGATGCGTTCGGTAACAACATTAGTGTCAGACTTATTTTTTTGTTTATTTGCATCGTCATCATTACTAAACCAGTCAAATAAACTGAGGCCTTTTTTTGGGGACGATTTTTGCTTTTCGATTTGTTGCTGTTGTTCAAAAGAGCTGCTGATGGATTCAAATTGTTCTGTCACTTGTAAAGATAGTTTGGGCAAGAGTTTGGCCCATTTCTCAGCCGGTTCAGTGAGCTCTATCGTAATCAGAGTAAAAGGTGTGGCTAACATGCTTAATAACACAATAGAGGATATCGCACGGGGAATATGGATACGTTTACAGGCAGCCACCAGTGGACTGAGTAATAAGGCAATTAAAATGGTTAATACAATAGGGATAATTAAAGACTGTGCAAAATATAAAGTATATAAAACAGCTAAAAACAGAATCCATTTAATACAGGGGATATTAGATAAGCGTTTGACTTCATTCCCTTTAGAATTATCTGTTATGAGTTGGCTACTTTCAGTTGAATTATCCATCATTTTCCTAAGGGCTAATGTTAAAAAGCTCGCCCATAGATAATAATATGGGCGAGAGAAGAGGACTAAAATGCAATTTTTTTGTGGCTGCCCATTTCTTCGGCTGACAAAGTGGCGCCTGTGGTTAATTTTATTAAGCCCACCATACTAGGATCAACTGTCCATATTTCGGCACTATCCAGTTCAAAGCGCATCATACTTAATTTTGGATCCTTTTTGCCTTCTTTATACCAAGCTTCTACTGAACTTGACCAATATTTTTCAATAATTTGTTCGTCGGTTTCGGCAACTAACTGACCTGCAATACAAGCAAATAATTCGTGGTCTTTGCTGGCGAATTGCAGCATAGCAGATCCACCTTGAGCTATACGGTTATCTATAGTGGTATAAAACCAAAAATGACCTTTAGCGTTTTCATCTAATTGCGCCCGCATGGGTTCACTATGCTCACTATTGTTATTAAGTCCAACCATGACTAAGGGACTATCTGCTAATTTTTGCCACATGGTATTTAGTATATCCGCTGACATAAAAGACTCCTGTTAAATTTTCATTAAGGTGAATACTCAATTGGCTTGATTAAAGCAGCATGTATACCAGTTAAGTAGTTGAATTAAAATCCTTTTAATTCAGTTGGTTAAACGGTTTTTTCTTGGGATGGTTTGGAAGCTTATCAATATAAGCATGTAATAATTTCACTACTATTTGTAGAAATGTCTCAATTGGGCGGGATGCATCGAATATCAGAATGAATATTGGAAAAGATACCTTGTTTGAATGGAATGCAGCGAACATACTACGCCATTTTTTCTGGTAATTAAGCAAAAGATAAAATACTCAAAGGCAAAACTAGACAATGGATATCTGCAAAAATTATCAAATAATGGTCGCTTCTTAGGAATATATTTATGCAACTAATTAAAACGGCGTTTCATCCTGATGTCTCTCCTGCGGACATTTGCGTAACAAGTGAGTTAAAACTAATAACACGCCATGCTGCACGAGGGATTGTAGTGAAAGGTGATAAAATTTTACTGTTATTTACCCAGCGGTATCATGATTACAGTCTACCCGGTGGCGGTATAGACGAAGGGGAAGATGAAATAGCAGGTTTAATTCGTGAGTTACAGGAAGAAACCGGTGCAAAAGGCGTACGTAATATACAAGCTTTTGCCCGTTATGATGAATACAGACCTTGGCATAAGCCTAACGCTGATATTATTCATATGGTGTCGTATTGTTATGTGTGTGATATTGATGATGAGTTAGGGGAGACTGCCTTTGAGTCATATGAAGTGAGTAACGGTATGACTCCGCTTTGGGTAAATATTCATCAGGCAATTGCTCATAACGAAGAGGTGATGACTAACAGTGATAAAAAAGGACTTTCGATTGAAAGAGAAACCTTTTTATTGAAGATGATTGCCGAAGAGTTAATACGTGAAAAATGATGATGACTCGTTAGTACTGGAAATACATAAAGTAGAAAACTAACAGCAATAAACTAAAGGTTAATCTAACTTCTCTGTATAAGTAACGCTCGGAGTAATTTTATAGAAGAGCTTGGTTATTCGAATCAATTTACCTTAAAACTTCTGTTGCTAGCCATGAATCATCTGCTTTCCAGTTAGATATCCAATTGGGTATTTCGTTTCCTGACATAGGACGGGCGATGCCGTACCCTTGCGCCAATTGGCAGCCCAATTGTAAAAGGCTAATCCCATGCTCAGTGGTTTCTACCCCTTCGGCAATGACTTCTCGCTGGAACGCTTTAGCTAAACCCACTACACCTTCAACAATCGCTAAATCATCAGCGTCGTCTAACATATCTCGTACAAAGCTTTGACCAATTTTAATTAAATATGCAGGTAAACGCTTGAGGTAAGAAAGTGATGAATAACCAGTGCCAAAATCATCTAGGGCAAAACATACACCTAGTTCATGACATGCTTGCATAGTGGCAGAGACTTGACCAATGTCATGTAATGCACTGGTTTCTAATATTTCTAATTCTAAATAGTTCGGATTGACATCTGGATGAGCGGACAACAATTCAGCTAATCGATGGGTAAAGTTACTTTGTTGCAGTTGATAGGCACTAATGTTGACACTAATTGGCAGATTGATGCCAAAGTTTCGCCATAAAACTATTTGCTGTAATGCGGTTTCAATCACCCATTCACCCAGTTCAAGACTAATATCATGGTTTTCTATCACAGGTAAAAAATCTAATGGGGGAATCAAGCCATTTGTAGGATGTTGCCAACGAATTAGTGCTTCGGCACCTATCACTTCACCAGTATGCATATTCACTTTAGGTTGATAATGCAAAACAAACTCGTGTTTAATTATTGCTAATCGAATACTGGCAATGCTTTCACGTTGTGAATTAATCGCATTATCTTGCTCTGTATCAAACAGGTGATAATGGTTTTTACCTGCTTGTTTAGCCGCATACATGGCTTGATCGGCATGTCGCATGAGTTGTTCTGCGTCTACACCGTCTTGAGGATAAAGAGTGACACCAATACTAACTGAAACTTGCATAACTGCATTCGCTAATTTAACTGGGGTAGAAGCAGCATGTAGTAGGCGATCTAATATTAGCCGACTATCATCAAATTTTTCCAAATCAACTATTACTGCAATAAACTCATCACCGCCAATTCTTGCTAGGGTATCTCCTTCACGTAAAGCCTCTTTCATGCGTTGTGATACTGCAATGAGTAGTTCGTCCCCTATATCATGACCATAGTTATCATTGATGGCTTTGAAGCCATCTAAATCCATGAATGCTACAGCTAATGACTGATTACATCTTTGATTGTGAACCATAGCTTGACTTAGACGGTCTGCCAGTAAGACTCTATTAGGTAAGTTGGTGAGTGAATCATAATGGGCAATACGCTCTAGTTGCCCTTGATAGGTCTTCATATTGGTAATGTCAGTAGATAATGAAACGTAGTGCTGTACTATGCCAGCCGTATCTTTTACTGCGCTAATGGTGATCCTTTCTGGATAAATTTCACCGTTTTTACGGCGGTTCCATATCTCACCACTCCAATGACCTTTGTCTAATATAGTGATCCACATATCATTATAAAACTTGGCAGAATGGTTTCCAGATTGAAGTAATTTTGGATTGTGTCCTTGTACGTCTTCAAATGTGTAACCAGTAATAGCAGTGAAGGTATCGTTGACTTCTATTATCGTAGCATTGGCATCTGTTATGATAATGCCCTCATTGGCGTGGGTAAATACGCTAGCTGCTCGTGTTATTTTTTCATTAGATTGTTTTTGTTCAATGGCAATACTTGCCAAACTTGCAGTTTGTTCAATTAAGGCCAGATCAGCGTTTGTTGGATAATTGATATTGTGGTGGTAGATAGCAAAAGTACCTAAAACTTTGCCTTTTGTGGAACGTATCGGTTCAGACCAACATGCGGCCAATTTTGCTTTACTTGCTAGGTCTTTAAAAGATACCCAATAAGGATGAGTTTGAATATCATCGACAATAACACGTTGATTAGTAAAAGCAGCGGTGCCACAAGAGCCTACACCCAAGCCAATAGCCATACCATCAACGGCTTCATTATAGAAATCAGGCAGGCTAGATGCGGTGCCACTTAATAGATGTTTGCCAGCATCGTCAAGTAATAATACGCTACATAACATGTTGGGATTGGCTTGTTCAACAGCGCCTACTATAGCCTCTAAAATAACCGTCAAGGCTTCCCCCCTCATGATTAATTCTAAGACAAGGGTACGAGATTTTTCACGTAATTCGGTTTGCTTAGCTTCAGTAATATCGTAAATCACCCCAACCAGAAAATAATTTCCAGAGGAATCGATAAATCGACTTTTTCTAGTTTGAATAGTTTTAGTTTGTGTTCCATTTGTGGTGAGCGTTTCTTCACATAGTATTTCGTTACCGTCTTGGAGTACTTGTTTATCAATAGATAAAAAAAACTCTCTTTCTGCTAAAGGAACTTTTTCGGCTAGTGTTTTGCCAATTATTTCATTTCTAGCTAAGCCAAAAATTTTACAAAATGCATCATTAACAAGGAGTAATCTACAGTCTTCATCTTTTACGAATATTGGGTCTCTGGAATGGTAGAAAACAGCGTTGAGATAAATCTCAATGGAAGGCGATTGAGGTTGATGAAAGTTTAATGGGGTAGTGTTTGTGTTTTGTTTAGATTTCATATTACAAGCCCATGTTTGATAATGTAAGCACCAGAAATGTATAAACACTATCGATAATTGTAATAATTTACAGTTGTTAAATATACTCTACATTTACAAACTCATTGTAATAACCACTCCCTTGGTAACATCTTATATTTAAATGTTGTTTTATTAAAAATGAATTATTCATAGTATGGAAAGTATCTTCTTAGAACGTTAGTTTATTTAAATATACTTTTTGTTAATTTGGGGCCGTGGGGCTATATGCAAAACGAAATAAAAATTAAAGTGTCAGTTCAAGTTTCAGATGACAATAGATGATGTCAATACAGAAAAAATAAAACGGAAATAACATTATTCACGATGAAATAGATGATTACTACCTGATCAAGCAAGTCAAAAGCGGTGATGTAAATGCTTATTCAGTGTTAGTTAAAAGGTATGAAGTGTCAGTTCGCGCCTTTCTAATTGTTCGATTGTCTGAGCCTCATGAGGCTGAAGATCTAGCTCAAGAAACTTTTATACTGGCCTACAATAAAATAACTGATTTTGAGGAAGACCGTTCTTTTGGGGCTTGGTTAAGGGGGATTGCCTTTAACTTATATAAAAACCATATTCGCAAACATAAACCAATTGCTGTGGGCAGTGACACTGAATTAGATGACTTGATAAAAAATGAGATAGATCAACATTACAATCAGTCTAATGAATCGGCTTCTCTTGATGCACTTAGACATTGTCTCAAAAAGCTCAATACAAAAATGCAAACACTAATGACTGATCATTATGTTGAAGGTTTTTCCATGAGCGAAATGACAGAAAAATATCAAGTGAAACATTCAGCTATGACTATGCAAATGTTTAGAATAAGAAAACGTTTAAAAGATTGTATCGATTCTTCAATCGAGGGATTTAAATCGTGAGTTCATTACCGACGTTAACGGAAAAACAAGAAATATTAATCGCTGCTTATTTAAATGGCGAAGATGTCTATCAAGCACTTTTAACTGAGTGCAAACAAAACCCAGCATTATTAACCGAACTGGCAAAAGTGGTTGCCACAGATCGTTTACTCGCCAATAAGTTAAATGAAGAAGATAGAGAGCTATTTGTTAAAGAGGTCATCGCTCGGATTAATATCACGCCTAACGCGGATATTTCTAGCAAGGTCATAAAATCAATTGATAATCATAGCCAAGTTAAATCACCCCCCCCAAGGTTTTGGAATACTTTTTCTATGGCCGCCAGTGTTGTTTTATGTACAGGCCTAGTTATTTATTACACTGCCTTTATGTTGAATAAAGATATTGCAACGATTACTAAAGTGGCATCGGTTGTGACCAATTATGTAGATTATAGAGTAGGGAAAACTATCAAAAAAGGAGGAATAGTTTTATCCGAAGGATATAGTGAAATAGTCTTAACTAATGGGGTGAAGTTGGTTTTAGAAGCACCTATTGATTTGTATATTAAGTCTGAAAACTTGGTTGTGGTAAATAAGGGAATTTTAGTGGCAAGAGTCCCTGAGCAGGCTATTGGATTTAAAATTGACACACCTAGTTCAGAAATTGTTGACCTAGGAACTGAATTTGCAGTTCGGGTTGATCAAAGCGGTGACTCACAAATTCACGTAATTGAAGGTGAGGTGAAAGCCCGCTCAAATCGTTCACAAACTTATAAACACATAAAGAAAGATCAAGCATTAGGTTTTAATAAACAACAAGAAATGTTTGAGATTACCAGTGAGTCTGCAAAGTTTATGCGTGCTTTACCGGGAAAATCAGCTAAAGCACCAGAATTTTTACATTGGACATTTAATGAAAAAATCAATAATGGTTTTCCATCCATGGGCAAAGGTATTGATGATAAACAATATTCAGCAATGGATAGAAATATCACTGAAGGTAAAAAAATAACCCAAGGAAATGGCGTGTTCGGTGAGGCAGTATTTTTTGATGGTAATGGCAGTTGGTTAGAGACTGAGTTTCCAGGTATAGCTGATGACAATCCCAGAACTGTGGCTTTTTGGCTGAAAATTCCCCATCACTTTTCTGTTAATAATGCCTATGGAATATTGAGCTGGGGATTACAGGAAGATTATGCGTCATGGCAAATATCACCTAATCCTGAACATGTTGATGGCCAAATTGGCTGTATTCGAGTTGGCACGTATAACGCACAAGTAGTGGGCAGTACGGATTTAAGAGATGATAAATGGCATCACGTGGCAATTGTCATGTATGGAGGGGAGAGCTCAAATATAGCTACCCATGTTTTATTATATGTAGATGGAATGTTAGAAAAAACCAAGAATAAATCTTTCGCAAAAGTGTTAACTAAACTTAAACATCCAAAATCAAAATCCTTATCTATGGGACGTAATATAGGATTTGACGAGAAACAAATACATTATCTAGATAAGTATTTTAAAGGTTGGGTTGATGAGTTGTTTGTGGTGAATGCAGCGTTAGATCAAGAACAAGTACAACAAATAATGGTAAACAATAAAATTAATTAAGCAAATAACTGCTTAATAAGTGTCAAAAAAGCACTATTAATACAAATGTCTTACAAGCATAAATAATAATAAGGTAAGTAAATGAAAAATATTAAATTGGCAGCTCAATTGATGCTGTTAGTAGGTGTGAGCAACGGTGCATTGGCAGATGTAGATAAAGTACAAGGCATTAGTCTTGAACCTGCCACTATGTCAATTGCAGTTGGTCAGGAAAAATATGTTGCCACCCTAATTAGTCCCACTAGCGCGGAAGATAAATCGGTCACCTTTAAATCAAGTGATCCCACGATTGTTGCGATCAGCCAAAATGGTGAAATTAAAGCTAAATCAGCTGGGGATGCCACCATTCAGGCTACCACTACAGATGGCAATTTTACCGCTAATTTAGCTGTTACTGTTAAAGACCGATTAGCCCTTGATGAAAACAAAACAATAAACTTAGCCGACTGGGATTTAGAGTGGGCAGACGACTTTGACTACCCAGATGAACAATTAGACGAAAAGTGGGTTTCTCAAAATGGGCCAACTGAAAACCCTTATGTATTGTGCAGCCGTTGGCGCGATAATGCCAAAGTGCATGATGGCATATTGGAATTAAAAGCAATAAAGGAGAGTCGTGGCGGTCAAGATTGGACTTGTGGCAATATTTGGACAAAAAGAACATTTAAATATGGTTATTTTGAAGCAAAATATAAATATGCAGGGGCTAAAGGGACCAATAACTCGTTTTGGTTATGGCCAAAAACCAAAGGTGTAAAGGAAGGAGAAAAAGCCTTTGAAATCGATATTAATGAAGGTCATTACCCAAATGAAATTAACACCAATATCCATAACTGGACGGATGTAACTACATTACAAAATGGTAAAGTTAACCACTTTAAAGATCATATAATTGATACTGCAGATGGTGATTTTTCTGAAGAGTACCATACCTATGGATACGCTTGGGACGAAAATAGACACGAGTTTTATTTTGATGGTAAGTTAATTCGGGTCGAAGAAAATGATTTTAATCACTCAGAAACAAACATTCTACTTAGTTTAGCGATTCTATCAGCCGAAATAGCCGGTACAGTATCTGATGATATTGATGGCACAAGTATGAAGTTTGATTACGTCAGATATTATAAGAAAAAACCAAATGTAAAGTAACTAACCTGAGCTCGGGATAATCCGAGCCTCAATATCGCTTTTTTGCGCCTAGCAGTGTTGGATTTTCTAACAATAGCCAGCTATAGCATACGAAAATCCACCTTGCTATCCACGAAAAACTCCGTTACCGAGTGAGAGTTCAGTTGAGGAATTTTGGCGAATGTATTTAATCTATTGAGTTATATTGTTAAATTTAGCTTGGACGATATTTCTTATCCGGACTTAGATTTATGTTTGCTATGGTCAGATATTCCCAAGATAAAGATTATTTGTTTTCACTGATCCGATCTGTTGTTATGATAACAGAATGAAAAAAATACATTTTGCCCACGCTAACGGCTTTCCCGCATTGTCTTATGAATACTTTTTTAGTTTGTTAGAGAATGCCAGTATCGACTTTATCAATACTATGGGTCATGCTGGATTTAAAAATAAACACAATCTTACCTTTCTAAAAGATGAATTGATTGAATATATTGCTAGCCATAATGATCAACCAGTAGTTGGCATGGGGCACTCAGCTGGAGCCGCCGCCACTTTACTTGCAGCGGCTGAAAGACCTGAACTATTTGAGCAATTGATACTGATTGATCCTGTGACCTTAGGCAGTCAAAAGCGTTTCATTATTAAAATGGCGCAAACATTGGGCTTGTGGGAAGGATTCAGTCCAGCCAAACAAACCAGAAAAAGACGCTTCCAATTTACTGATCATCAACATGCATTTGATTATTATCAAAATAAGTCGTTGTTTAAAAACTTCCATAAAAATTGTTATCAAAGTTATATCAATCATGGTTTAGTCAAAGTAGGTTCACAATGTGAACTGACGTTTTCGCCGCAAGTGGAAGCAGATATTTTTAATCACGCAGTGACCCGATTACCTAAAGATCTGTCAAAGGTGAAAGGCACTATCATTTATGCAAAACATAGTAATGTATTTGGTCAATCAGACGTAAAGTGGTGGCAGAAAAACCATCCTCATTTTAAATTGATTTGTTTTGATGGTTATCATCTTTTCCCGTTAGAACAGCCAGAAAAATCTGCAAAAGCCATCAATCAAATATTGATGGCTGATATTCATTCAACTTAAAGCTAGTAATATTATGCCTGCTTATTTTTGAGTACTGTAACCAAAAGTGCAGGCAAAAAAGTTAATGTCAGTAGTGTAGAAAATACTATGCCACATAAAACGATAATACCCACCCCCCGATAAAGCTCAGTACCTTCTCCTGGTATTAACACTAAAGGGGCCAGACCAAATACCGTAGTAAAAGTAGACATCAGTATTGGCATTAGACGTTTTTGCACTGCTGCTTTGACTGCCGCTAATACATCGGTATTGTCTTGCATTAGGTTTTTACGGGTTTGATCAACAATTAAGATAGGGTTGTTGACCACAGTGCCGAGCAAGATTAAGAAACCTAACATGGTGATCATATCCAGCGGTTGATGAAAATTGGGTAAGCCCATTTGGGCAAACAGGCCATTGATACCATTAATTGAAATGAGTCCGAGTAATCCGCCTGCCATACCAAGTGGGATAGTCGCTAAGATAAATAAAGGTAATCGCCAGTGTGTAAAAATAGCGACCAGCAATAAATAACTGAGAATGATAGAGATAATAAAGTTGCTTGATAGTGAGTTTTTGGTGGCTTCTAGCTGATCAGCTGCGCCACTAATGGTCAAGTTGATGCCTTGCGCTATTTTGCCTTTTTGTTGTAACTCAGTTAATAGCTCTTGTCTGACTTTCTGTTCAGCAATTTCTAAAGCCACATTCCGTGGGGGAATTATATACACTGACACAGTACGTTTACCGTCCACCCGTCGCAAACTATCGCTGCTATAACTGGATCTCATATCGGCTAAGGCACTTAATGGCAAAACTTTTCCCACAGGGGTGATGATAGATGAATTGGCTAGCTGGGCTAAACTTTGTTCATTTCCAGCTTGGCTAAAAAGGAAAATATCGACTTTATCATCGTCTAATATAAATTCGTCAACATATGCACCGTCACTTAAGGCTGATATGGCATAGCCGAGTTCAGCATTATTTAAACCTAATTCGGCTAATCTTTCCCATCGTGGCAACACTTCAATTAGTGGCTGATTAAGACTTAAAGAATTGGGTTGGGAGTTAATTTGTGGATCATCAAAAATTACTTGTGCTTGATCATAGACAGCTTGCGCAGCTTGATATAACTCAACAAGGTTAGCGCCTGATATATCAACCGCTACCGCTCTGGTGCCTCCATCGTTACTAGAAATGATGGAGCCTCTAGAAGAAAAGGCTCGCATATTATCGTAACTTTTAAATTTGTTGGTAATGGCTTCCATCATTTGATGAATATATTCAGCTTCAATAGGGCTACTTAATAACCAAATTCTACCGGCTGATATAGACATCATATAATAGGCAAGGGGAGGCATGTCAGTTTCGCCTTGTTCAAAACGATCACTGGGATCTTTCACGTATTCATCAAGATAGCTTCTTATCTCTTCTCCAATTCTAGCCATTTCAGTTAAATTGTAACTTGGCGGGGCAATCATAATTGAAAAGGCTTTAGGCTCTTCTCCTTCGGGTAAATATTCTGCTGCGGGCATCAGTAAATAAGCTAAACCCATAGTGAAAATAATAAAACTAACGACAGTCGTCTTGGCTCTTTTGGGCGTTTTAATAAAGGTTTCCACAAATATTAACCAAGTTTTGGATAATACTTTTTGCTTAGGGGGGGAACTTGATGAGTGAAAATTAGCTGTGGTGACTGGCACTACAAATATGGCGACTAACATTGACGCTATGATAGCCCCAGATATAGCAATGGCAATATCCGAGTATAACTGTCCGGCTTCTTGCTGAACAAAGAGTATGGGAGCAAAGACTAAAATAGTAGTGGCTGTAGAGGCCAGTACAGCAGGCCAAACATCTTGTACACCTTTTAAAGCAGCTTCTAGACTGTTTTTACTGCGTTGTTTAGCCTGCATAATACTTTCTAATACGACTATGGTGTTATCGACTGTCATACCAATGGCAAATGCTACCCCTGCTAAAGAAATCACATTGATAGTTCTGCCAAACATCAGTAAGGCTAAAAATGCGGCTATGGTACAAATAGGGATCCCTATTATACCAATTAGGGTGACCTTAGCTGAGCGTAAAAAGTAATACATAACGGACGTGGCAAGAAGCGCCCCTAATATTAAGTTAACCCAAACATTGAACAAAGAGCTTTTAACGTACTTGACATCATCACTGGTTAAAATGAGTTCCAAGCCATTAAATTGCAATAAATCTGCATTAATTCTTTCAACTACAGTGAGCATTTGTTCTTTGATATTTAAAACATTGGAGCCATTTTCTCTGCGCACAGATAAGCGGATAGTGCGTTCGCCATCAAAATAAGATAAGCCTCTGGTTTCATAGTGATCTAGCGCTATTTCGGCTACATCTTTAAGATAGATATTAGTGTTATTGGTACGCTTAATGATAAGAGCTTCTAATTCGGATACTTGTTCGAATCTGCCTAATACTCGAATTAAAAACCGCTCTTTAGTCGTTTCAATATCACCAGCTGAGGCGTCGGAATTTCGATTCCGTACCGCATCTCTTACTTGAGCAATACTTATCCCTCTTTGCGCTAAACGAGATGGGTCAATTTTGATTTGAATTTGGCGAGCTGCACCGCCACTGACACTGACCTCAGAAACACCTTTGACACTTTCCATTCTGGGCCGAACATAATCCTCGGCGTAATCGAGAATTAAATCCATATCTAAATTGAGAGGGTTACCATTTTGCGGTTTTAAGGTGTAATACATGAAGGCATTACTAGAGAAAGAACTTGAGATCAGTCTTGGCTGATCGACATTTTCAGGATAAGACGATACTTGGCTCAAAGCATTATTAACGTTGATCATGGCGTCATTAATATCAACACCAAATGGGAACTCAAGTTCTATACTGGCACTGCCCATAGAAGCATAAGAAATCATTCGTTTTAAATTGGGAAGGTTGCGTAAATACCGCTCTTGTTCTAACAGTATTTCTTTTTCGATATCTTGGGGCGTAGCACCAGACCAACCTGTTTGTACAGAAATGGTTTTTACTTCAAGGTCTGGGATCATTTGCACTGGTATTTTTAGTGCGCCGACTATACCTAGGACACAAATAATAGTAACAATAACGGCGACTATGGTGCCTTGATTGATAACTTTTTTAAACACCTGATTGACTTCCCTTGGTGATGGTCACTGACAAGCCAGTCTCAAGTATACTGTCAGCAGTAGTGACGACTTGATGTAAAGGAGAGAGTCCTTTGACTTCTACTTGCTCAAATTGACTATTAATTAGTTGTACAATCACGCGCTGTAATTTACTTTGTTCAACAATAAACACGCTGTAGTTACCATCGGGATGGCGTTTAATCGCTGATTTAGGAATAACCATTATAGGTTGTTGCTCAGGAGAAGGGAGATACAAAGTAACATTCACTGCCATGCCTGAAATGAGTGATGTATTTTGTGGTAAATCTATTCGGGCCCTAAAGGTGCGACTACTGGGATCTGATATAGGGATCAACTGTGATATCGATAAAGACTGAACTTGGTGAGTATTCGTTGTGATATCAGTTTGGATGTTGGCATTTTGCTTAAACCTATTAAAATATTCTTGGGGGATATCAACATAAATGCGTAAATGGCTATCCGAAATAAGCTGTAATATTGGCGTTTGAGGAGTAATCCATTCACCTAGGCCAACAAAGCGCTGGGCAATAACACCAGCAAAAGGCGCTTTGATTGTATGTCGGTTTAAAATTTCTTGTTGTAAAGCAATAGCTGCTTGAGCTTGTGCGACCAACGCTTGGCTATTTGCTAGGTTGGCTTTGCGCTCTGCTAATAAGGTTTTTGCGATGACCTGATGCTTAGTAAGATCAACGATTTCATCGTATAAACGTTGACTTTCTTGCTGCTTAACTTGCGCAACTAACAGGCCTGCTTCGGATTGTTCTAAGTGTAATTTAGCTAAGGCTAAATCGAGTTGTGCTAACACTTGTCCTTTTTGTACTTTTTGTCCCGCATCGACGAACACTTTTTCAATGACTCCAGACTCTAAACTGGTTAATTGACTGTCATTTAAAGCTTCAATACTGCCGGTCAAGGTTAGCTCTAATTGCTGACTTTTTATTTTAGGAGTAATAACCTCAACTTGTATGGCATATAGATATGAAGAAAAAAGGTAAAAACTAACAAAAGCGATACTGCGAACCATGAGAATTAGCCTGTTATTGTGTTTTATGACACTACAAACATACCTTTTTTGGTGTTAAAAATGAATAGGTGATAATAGTTCTTATTAAGCAGAATTAATATGCGTTAATTGTTTACTCTTTTCTGAAATGCCTGTATGTACATTTTTCGTTAAAAGTAATTGTTGAACTTTTAGCGGTTCTAGCGGTTTTGAAAACACATACCCCTGGAAGTTTTCACAGCCTAACAATAATAATTTATCCACTTCTTCTAAGCTTTCAGTTCCTTCAGCAAGTACTTCTATATTTAATACTCGGCACATTGCAACTATGGCTTCCACGACTTTAGATTTACGTTCATCTAAATGAATATTAGTAACAAATTGCCTATCAATTTTGACTTGTTTTACTGGATAGGAAATGAGTTTCGATAAGCCAGAATAACCTTCGCCAAAGTCATCTAAACTGATAGTGAAGCCCCAGTTTGAAAGGTCTTTAGTGGTTTTTAATGCTTTTTCTTTATTACTACTAATTGCTGATTCAGTCAATTCTAATTCAATCAGTTTTGGATTAATTTTATATTCTAGTAATGAGTAGATCAGGTGTTTCTGAAACTTATCTTGGTCAAGATCAATACCAGAAATATTTAAAGCGATTGGCACTAAATCTAATCCTTGTTTTTGCCAACGAGAAATTTGTTTGCAGATAGTCGTTATGAGCCATTTTGTGATTTTGGGCACTAGCCCAGATTTCTCAGCGATGGGAATAAACACACTAGGTGAAACTAAGCCAATAACTGAAGAGTTCCAGCGCATGAGAGCTTCTAGCCCAGAAAGTTGTCCGTCAGCTTTGACCTTAGGTTGATAAACTACGGTCAACTCATCAGCTAAAATCGCTTCTTCAAGTAAAATATTAATTTCTTGATGTTCAATAAATCGTTGTAAACTCGATGTTTCGTAAAAGGTTATCTTGGATTGGCTTGAATTGACCGTATACAAAGCATTATTGATTAATTTCTCGGCGTTACATTTTGTTGAGTCTGGGAATGAAATTCCAGCTTTCAGATCAACTGGAATAATATGTTCTTCTATTTTAATCGCTTTAGGTAAAGTGTTAAAAAATGCTTGAATAGTATTGCGGACTTCGATGATGGAAATTTCACAAATAATAGTTAAATTTTCATTATCAACGGATGCAAAGTAACTTTTCTGGTCCTGCCCAATTTGCCAATATTTAGCAAGTTCTTTAAGCAAGATAGGTAAAATTCTAAAACTGTATTTTTGTTCTATAAACTGAGCATTGTTTATTTTAAAAGCAATGACACAAAACTGGATTTTATTTTCACTTAATACTTTATTGAGTTTATCTTCTAACCAGATACGGTTTGCTAAGCCTGTCTCTTGACTAAGTTTATGTTGTCTATTGATGATGGTTTGTGCCGCTAAGGTCTTATGTAACATCACTTTGGCTGTAATATCGTGTAGGGTAAGAATGAAATTATCTTTATTAAACATCGTACTACGGGTTAATTTAAATGCTTTCATTTTGCCATCTATACTACGGTTGACGGTTTTTTCGCCAGCTTCGCTTGGAAAGTCATCGAATAAATCAGTTAAGTAAGTGGGGGGATTATTGGATAATTTTTCGTAGTTAAGTAACTGCTTTGCCGCTAAATTTACTTCCATGATTGTATTATTTTTATCGATAACAAATTTGGCAATATCCGCATCTACAAATAGCGTTTTATAAAAATCATTCTGAGTTTGTAGATCTTGGTTTTTGCTCAGTATTTCTTTATTTAAACGTCTTGCCGCCATACTTGACCGTGCTACACCTAAAGGCCCACATATATTAAAAAATATAAAAATTAAACTCAAAACATAGACATTTGCATATTGAAATTGTTCATGTGGTGGGAAGTACTGGCTAAGGTGAAAGCCAGTTAATAAAGCGATAAAGGGAATGACATTAAGCAGCATACAAACCAACCCAACCCGTGCATTCAGCAAAGTGAATGCAGCCAAGGGTAGAGAAAATATAAATATAGATCCGTAAAGCGCTAAGGTTGGAGTTTGTGAAATAGCATTAATTGAAATAGAAGCAGCGAAGATTAATAATAAAAGGCTGTAGGCACAAATGGTATAGTACTTACTAGAAAACCATAACATTAAACCTGCACCAATATAAAAAGATAATGTTAGTGGTACGATAAAAAAGAGATTCAGCTGGGTTGCTATGATGCAACTATGTAAAGCAATTAATGAGTATGAAACAAAGCCTGTTAAAAGTACGATTCGTAATGCACTGATACGCCATTTTTCAATTCCATTTAAATTACCATCTACATCAGATAACATAATATAAGTGATAAATTTTGTTATCAAATACCTAATCCAATATGGTGCCATTTACTTACCTTCCTAATGTAAGTCTTAGAGACTTATTGGTATGATATTACTCGTCGGTAACTATCTAATATTAAACATTATTTTTTATTTTATACAATCATATTTTTGATTCGATTACATTTTGTAGCAAAACCTAAATAAATATTTATGGCTGTTAGGCCACTTTGTAATTTTCTACATAAATACCTTGGTGTACTTAGGATTAATCGGTAATACTATGGTGAATTTAAAGATACTGACTTCTAGTATCAGAGCATGTTAGTTAAGTTCCACTTAAGGTTAAAACATATGTCCAATGCAAAAAACACATCCGCTAGTTACGATAAGGTGTTTGCTGAGCAGCAAGAATATAAAAGTAAACGTGCGTCTGGTTACCGTGAACAAGCATTAAATATATATCCTTGGATCTGTGGTCGTTGTCGTCGAGAATTTACCCGAAGAAACCTATCCGAATTGACAGTACATCATGTGGATCATAACCATGGTAATAATCCAACTGATGGCAGTAATTGGGAATTGTTGTGTCTATATTGCCATGATGAAGAACATACTAAATTTGAGAATTTGGTGCGCTATGGTAGTACCGAAGAAACTGAGATTAAAACGAGCACTTACAATCCATTCGCTGACTTAAAAGAGCAGATGACGAGTAAAAAACAATAATACTTGTTATCTACTATTTGTAGGATATTTGTCCGTTAACAGCACTAGAATCCTCGAATTACATACTTTTGTATCACTTATTAGATCAATGTCGTAAGATGCCCGCCATTAACTATCGGAGACATCGATGAAAAGTAAAAGCCTATTGCCGTTATTGATCCTGATGGTTATTTTTAGCCCTTTAGCGATTGATATCTTTTTGCCTGCGTTACCTATGATGGCAAATGAGTTTTCAGTTTCTTTAACTCATATGCAAGCTACTATTACAGTTTTTATATTGAGCTTGGGTTTTGGGCAAATTCTGAGTGGGCCTTTAGCTGATCGCTATGGCCGCAGGCCTGTGGCGATAGGTGGAATTATTATCTATGGCCTTGCTTCGCTATTGGCCGCAATGGCTACTAGTATCGAATTTATTTTAATTAGCAGGATCCTTCAGGGGCTTGGTGCTTGTTCAATTGTAGTTGCGGCTTTTGCTTGTGTACGTGACCGCTATGATGCATTACAAAGTGGTATGATGTATAGCTATCTAAATGGTGCTATTTGTTGTATTCCTGCTCTGGCTCCAATACTAGGCAATGTTTTAACTGAATATTTTGGTTGGCGCAGTAATTTTGAATTTATGGCTATTTATGCCCTTTTTGCAGGTCTAGTTATTGCCTTTACCTTAAAAGAAACTAGACCAATACAAACTAAACAACATAAACGGTTAATCTCTATTTCTCGATATTTACCGATACTTAAAAACCCCATATTTTTGTTCCACTCAATGGTAGTGATGTTAGCTATGGCTATTATTTTGGCTTACGTCAGCAGTTCGCCGGCATGGTTAATGGCAAAATTAGGCTTAAGTCGATCTGATTTTGTTTTCTGGTTTAGTTTAAATGCAGCGCTAAATATAGCAGCCTGTCTTTTGGCTCCGAAATTATTGCGGAGTTGGGGAGCAAGAAAAACCATTGGTGTTGGTCTGTTAATGTTGCTGAGTGCTGGTCTGTTAATGCTGACATTACTGGGTTTAAATAGTCCAATCGGATTTATGTTGCCTGTTATGTTTAGTTCTTTAGGTTTTTCGTTATTAATGGGAGCGTGTTCAGGGCAGGCGTTAGCACCTTTTGGAGACAACGCTGGTACGGCTTCAGCTTTACTAGGGTTTATTCAAATGAGTGGTGCCGCTGTGGTTGTGGCCTTGTTACAGTTTTTACCCATTAATGCAGCAGAACAGTTGACCTTGCTGATGTTACTAGCCATCCCAGTATATGTATTATGGAAATTACCTAGGCTAAAGAAACAAATCATGTATAAGGCTTCTTGAAGATCAAATAACAATCACATGTTTCCCACCCTCCGATAAGTTAACTATTTTCTGAGGGGACTCGCCATTATGGTTGTTTTAATTGTTGAATAAACAAATGCCGAGCCTTGTTTATCATTTCCAATTTAGCGATCGTCAAGAGGCATTTAATTATTACCAACATAAGTTTTTTATTTAGAAACAACCATGCAAACAGTTATTAAACTTGGTGATTGTAATTACAAGTTATCATGCATATTTAGCACAGAATTAATACCTTAAGACAGCATAATAAATCTTTATTAAACTTTAGGTAAGAGATTATGACGATTCCAAACACACTGATTTTTGTTGATTTAGCGGCTGATGATCCTGCGGCTGCAGGCGAGTTTTATGCAGAGGTTTTTGGATGGGAAAATGATCCAAGACCATATGGTGTTTATCATCGTATGGTTCCTGGAGGCAATATGATTGACGGCAAGGGAGCTGAGTCAGCTATTGGTAATTTTCATATTGGTATTCATAAAGCTGAGAATGCTCGTCCTCATCCAAAACAAGAAGGGGTTGAACCCAGAGAATTGTCTAAAGTAGGCCGTAAACCACGTGTTTGGATCTTAGTCAGTGAAGACGATAGTATCGAAGCAATTTTAGAGCGTGCTCTTGATAGGGGAGCAAACTTATTATGGAAAGATCATTTTTGGCGTGAGTTTAATGGCTTTAATGCCGCTTTTAGTGACCCATGGGGTAATGAAATTTTACTTTGGGTTAAAGGTGGTGATGCACCAGTAGTACCTGCTAATTTTACAGAAGAATAAAAATTTTAGTTCACTAGAACTTTGTAAGCGGCTAAAACATCAGTAGTAAATTAAACACCTAAGAGGCCCTTAGGTGTTTTTTTTTGAGTTTAGTCTTTTTTGAATGAGGTATACGGTGATATATGGCTTGTGTTATTTGATCAGCAGCGGCAAGTAATTTGATATGCCTTGAGCGTGTATTGATTAGAGGGAAAAAGGTTATCCAAAAAAAAAAGCATGAATAAAACATTGAGTTTTATTCATGCTTGAAGTTTATTATGCTTATTGGTCTTTAGAATGAATATCCAAAGCTTGCGATAATTTGTCTTGGGGCTATGTATTCATCACTCACAACACCACTTCCATAGGGGTCAACAAAACGACCGGCTATGCCAACTTCATCTGTAATATTGGTGGCTGTTAACCATAGTTTCCAATTGGCATCTAACTCTTCATACTGGATAAAAAAGTTAAGCTGACCATACGATTCTACAGTATCAGCAACTGGGGTATTAAATATCCGGGATTGGAATTCACTGCGGTAGATATAATCTAGACGAGCTGTTAATAGTCCATTAGATCCTAATTCTTCAAACCAGGTCGCATTTACGCTACCACTTAATTTGGGTAAAGTGGGAGGCGTATTACCACTAACATTAACATTTGCAGATTGACGAGCTAAAAACCATTCATAACTCCATTCATATGGCGCAGCACCAGATGCAATGGCTTCAGCTCCGGCGACGTCAGCAGCTCTGCGGTCTAGAGCAAAATACTCCTCATTAAACTCGCCATCTAGCAAAGTCGCATTTAAACCTAGTTTTAAATTGTCGTTTAATAAACGCCAGCTAGTTTCTATTTCAGTACCCCAAATATTGGTACTTGGGATATTGCCAGTACCGCCAGCGTACGGAATAGGGTCTTCTTCAATATACTGCATATCTTCATATTCATAATAGAAGGCTGCGATATTAAATTGCACATCATTATTAAAAAATCGATTTTTAGAGCCTATTTCATAAGCAAGTACGGTTTCTGGTTGCACTTCAGTGCTGACAACTAAAGCATTTTCTGAACTAGAATTCACACCACCTGGTTTATAACCTTTTGACACACTAGCGTAAACCATATTCTCTGGGCTTACGGCGTAATCAACAACTAATTTTCCTGTTAAATTATCAGAAGCAAAATCTGTTGAATTCGCTTCAGCGTAATAACTAGAAGATAATCCTTCGTAATCATCATCGTTATAACGGATACCAGCTGTGATATGCAGGTCTTCATTAACGTTTAATGTACCTTGTAAAAACGGAGCCCATGATATACGTGTAACATGAGAAAGGTTTTCATAGGATACATTGAAAGGTATATCTGCTGGATCAAGATCGTGAGGTAAAAGAATGGTCGGATCGTTAATGTCCGTTCCTTTGTATTCTAAAACAAATTGTCCGCTTTCTGACTTTAAGTAAAAAGCACCAACAACCCAATCAAACATGCCACCCAATTTAGAACTTAGAGATAGTTCTTGTAAAGTGGTTTCAGCCCATGTAGACCAAGAAACGACATGATCATAGCCACCAAAATTTTCAAAATCACTACGGTCACTATCAAAAGACTGGTCATGTTTCATATCTTGATAGCTAGTTGTAGATTTCAATGTTGCCCCAGGAAGGTCCCATGTGACTATGGCTGTTGTGATATCCATAGTCATATCAAGCTTAGCTGGGTAATCTTGAGATACGACTCTAGGGTCTTCGTTAGGATCATCTAGGGCTTTTAACGCAGAACCATTGCTTGCGTCATCATAGTGTTGGCTAATAAGTAACACTGATAAATCATCTGAAGCTTCCCATAACGCTGAAATTCGACTGTTGACGTTATCTGCATCATTGAGATCATATCCACCATCAATACTGTTTGATTGACTAAATCCATCATGACTAGTTGTTTGTATCACACCGCGTATTGCGAATGAATCACCTAGAGGAACGTTTACTGCAACTTTACCTTTGGCGTAATTATAATTGCCAAAACTACCTTCTACACTGCCAGTAAACTCTTCTAATTCAGGTTTTTTACTGATGACATTCATGGTACCACCAGTCGATGCAGCTCCAAAGGCTGTTCCTTGAGGTCCACGTTGTATTTCTATATGTTCAACATCTAAAAAACCCATATTTAATGCTATAGAGTTGGTAATGTATGCGCCATCCATATGGAATGATACACCGGGTTGTGCATAAAAGTTTTGCGGCGTTTGAGAGCCAATACCACGTATACTTATATGCCGTTCAGAACCACCACTTTTATTTATTTGTAGTCCTGGAACAAAACCATTTAGCTGAGTTGCTTCACCTATGTTCGCTTGATCAAGTAGTTCGCTAGTTACCGCAGTAACAGACAATGCGGCATCTTGTAAGCTGACCTGACGTTGGTCAACAGTAATAGTGACAACTTCTACGTCTTTTGATGTCTCTGTACTAGCTTTGTCAGTTTCTTGCGCTATGGCTGTTTGAGCCATACAGAAGCTAGCAACAATAGTGCTTGCTAATAGCGTTTTTGTGTATTGCGGGTGTTTCATTATTTTTTCCTCAATATATGGCAATTGGTATTTGCTGTTTGTAGTTTCGATTTGCGTTTACACTTGCCTAAAGAGTGCGGAAGCGACGGGTAGTTTTTCTGTAAAAAACACATAAATTTATTTGTATTTTTAAACTTATTGATAAACAAATAGATGACTATATTTGTTTATCTTGTAATCAAAAAACGACTCCGATTTGCACCGTTCAATTAATTTTTACTGGTGATTAAGTGAATGGTTCAACTTCATACTACTGCAGTTAATATTTTGATAATTGTTTGAATGCGTATAACTATTGGTGTTTGTGCGTACGTCTTTTTTGTTAATTTAATGGGGGAGTTATTTACATTTAAATTAAGAGACTCTGTCTCGAAAGCAGCATTTATTATGGTGTATGCAAGTAGTATGCAAAGTTATAGCCTAAGTTTTTTGGCCATATTGGAGTGCTATTAAACAATGTCGTTACAGCTTGCCCTAAAATAGACCTTAAACGGTTTTCTGTGTGCAACCTTGGTGCGCTATTCCTGACTTTTGTTGTTATTTCAGCTGTTTCTTATACTGAGTAACGGACATGCAGCTGGTATGTTTTATGCAGTTACTTATATAACTTAAGTCGTCACGGATGATTTATTGCGGAGAAGTACTAATGAGTTTGTGGAAAGTATCAACAGATAGCTGCGAAATTTTAGAGCGCAATGAGGTTTGGCAACAAGCTATGCATAAAATCTGTATGCCGAGTTGCCAATTTCAAACTGACAGCGGCCAATTTCATGGTGATGTCAGCAGTATTAATACCCCCCAAGGTGTTGAGTTTTCAATTTTATCTGGCACACCGATGGAAATTTCGGGTAAATCCAATAGCCAACCTTATTCTTTTTGGCTTGCTTTGTTACTTGAAGGGGATTTCTCTTTAAAATACAAAGGAGAAGAATATCCAGCGCAGATAAATTCTATTATTTACGCCCCAACTGGTTTAGATATGACTTTGTCTGTTAATTCAGATTTTAAAATCTTATATATGAAAGTGCCAAAAACACTCATTCATACTCGTTTATTAAATTTAAATTTAATTGATGTCGGATATTTACCTTGTGACTCTGGCGTTAACAAAGTATTTGCAAGTATGTTGAGCTCTTTAAGTGAAAATATTGATGATCTTGAAACAGAGATGTTACGGCCTATTGAGATTGCATTATCTGAATTTTTAGTGAGTAATCTTATTCATCAAAGTGGTGTATTAGATTTTGGTAGCACAGCAAAAATCCAACATTTTAAACAGATATGCCAATTTATAGATACCAACCTTGCTGACCCACATTTAGCGCTTAATATGGTAGCTGAGAAACACAAAGTGTCTCATAGGTACATTCAAAAATTGTTTGAATCTCGTGGCATTAGTTTTGTTAATTTTGTACGCATAAGACGCTTAGATAGATGCCGATGCGAACTTGGCCATCCAGAGTATAGGCATTTATCTGTGTCTGATATTTGTTTCCGCTGGGGTTTTAATGATGCTGGGCATTTTAGTCGCGTATTTCGCAGTGAATATGACATTACCCCAAGAGACTATAGACGTCAGCAAAGCGACGCCTTAACTACCTCATAATTATAAATAGTGACAGTTAAATTAATGTGGAAAATAGCAGCCGGCTATTTTCCACATTTTTTTGGGTTAAGTTTGAGTCGTTAAGTTAACAATTCAGTAAAAGTCTTAAGCTGAATCTGCGCCAACACTCGGCCAGGTTTTAGTCCAGTCAGTTGGAGGAATTGAAGCAATTAATTCTTTGGTATAAGGATGTTGCGGGTTTGCCAATATTTGCTGGGTATCTCCATGCTCTACAAAGACACCTTTATGCATAACCACTATTTTGTCACATAAATAGCGTACAACGCTTAAGTCATGGGAAATTAACAGTAAGGCAAATTTATGCTCTTGTCTAAGCTCTAGCAGTAAATTCATGATATTGGCTTGCACAGATACGTCTAATCCAGACACTATTTCATCAGCTATAAGTATTTGTGGCACATCACATAAACTACGGCCAATATTCACACGTTGCCGTTGGCCACCAGACAATTGTGTTGGGTAGCGCTGTAAGGCAAGTTCTGAAAGTCCGACATCTATGGCTAATTCAGAAGCTCTTTTTTTTCTGACTGACTTTCTAAATGGACTCTTGTCCATAGCTTGGGTGAGCAACTTCTCTACTTTTCTATTAGGATTTAGTGCAGAGCGGGCATCTTGAAATATCATTTGGATAAGAGAAATTCGTTTTCTCCAACTCTTTTTATCTGCCTCAATATTTTTACCATTCAGTTGAATGACTCCACTGCTTGGTGTCTCTAAGCCCATAATTAATTTCGCTAATGTTGACTTACCGCTGCCACTACCACCAACTATACCTATAAATTCACCGGCTGCGATGGATAAATTAACCTCTGAAACTGCGGGGGTAGTTGGCTCCTGGTTAGTCTTAGAGTGAAAAATTTTAGTTAAATTATTAACAGTCAAAATAGGCGAGTGGCTAAAGGCTTTACCTGTTTGATGGACCGCCTTAGTTTCCTCTGTCACTAAACCTACTGGTATGGATAAGTTAGTTTGATTAGAGTTAGTCGATTGTATAGATGACAGGCTGTCGATATGACCTGTTTTTATACACCTTACACTATGCTGTGATCCTATTTTTAATAGCTTAGGCACCGCAGTGGTACATTCTGCAGTGCTCAGTTTACAGCGACTACTAAAGCGGCACCCTTTCAGTTCAGAAAATGATTCTACTCCTGGCATTTGACCATCTAGAGACTGAAGTCTTAATAATTCTCCTGTCAAAGCGGGCGTGGCGGCTTTTAGCGCCTGAGTATAAGGGTGTGATGGGGAGTCAAATAATGCCTTTGCCTGCATTTTTTCCATTATTTCACCGGCATAAAGTACCGCTACATCATCACAAACATGGGTAGCTAGCCCCATATCGTGAGTCACAAACAATACTGCTGTTCCTTCTTTTTGTTGCAACTTTTTAAGTAATCGCACCACTTGAGCTTGACTGGTGGGATCAAGTGCAGTGGTTGCTTCATCAGCTATTACTAATTCTGGCTTACTGGAAAATGCCATGGCAATTAATATTCGTTGACACATTCCGCCAGATAATTGAAAACTATATTTGTCTAATATGCTTTGAGGGTTAGTCAACATCACGTCGTTGAACGAATCGATAATAGTGTTGTTACATTTATCAAGGGGAATACCAATTCTAACAAGGTGCTCTGTAAACTGTTGTCCTATTGTGAGTACTGGGTTAAGGGCGGTCATTGGCTCTTGGGGAATAAACGCGATGCGTTGACCAAGTAATTGTCTGTGCTCTTCGTCTGACATAAGTAGCAGGTCAAGATCGCCAAACATTAATTGGCCTGATCTAACTGTAAAGTTAGTGGGCAGTTGTCGTGAAATAATTCTGCCAAGCATGCTCTTACCTGCACCTGATTCGCCAACTAAACCAAGAGTTTTAGAAGCATATAATCTGAAATCTATGTCTCGTAAAACACAACTTGATCCATTCACTAATTTTACGTCTAAGTGTAAATTTTTAGCTTCAATGGTAGGTAATTGAGACGACGAAAATAGTGACTCTGAATGGGCTGATACCGAAACTAGCGGTGCTGATTTGTTACTATTTAACGGTTGGTGAATAGTCATATTAATCCTCAGCAGTTCGATTTGCATAATGGCTATTAATGGCTTGCTGTATGCCTTGACCTAGCAATGAAACTGCAAGCACTGTGAGTATCATTGCCAATATTGGAATAAGCAAGGGGTAGACTGAGGTGTACATGGTTTCTAAGCCATCACTTATCATGGCGCCCCATGACGCTGTTTGACTGCCAACAGATTGACCAACAAATGACAATATACTCTCTGCCACAATGGCAATGGCCATTTCTAAGGTCATTAGTGAAATTAGGGTAGGAATGATCCCTGGCAGTACTTCGCGTCTGATAACACCTAGTTCTGAAGTACCGCTTATTCTTGCGGCAGTAACATAGTCTTTTTGTCTAATAACCACGACATCTGCACGTATTACCTTACAAAACCGGGCCCAATCCACCAAAATAATGGTGATAATGACATTGGTTAAGCTAGGTGAAAGCGCGATGAGTAATATAAGTGCTAGCACTACGGCCGGGAATGCTTGCCAGGTTTCTACAAAACGATTAATTATCCAGTCAATCCAGCCACCAAAATAACCGCTCAACAACGCTAATGTTGTGCCGATAATAGCGGCCCCGATGGGCACTAATGCGCCAATAATCATGACTACCTGAGAGCCATAAAGTAACCGTGACAGCACACATTGGCCTAATCCATCGGTACCTAGGGGGTAATCACTGATACCACCCTCAGCCCATGCAGGCGGTAATAATATACTCATTAAGTCTTGTTCGTTAGGATCATGAGGCGCTAATTCAGGTGCAAATAATGCAATGAAACCTAAAATAGTAAAAAAGCCAGCGCCAAGCCAAAGATTAGTATTAGTTAAAAAGGACATACGGAATGATGCAAGGTTGTGTTTCATTTTTGATACCTCAAGCGAGGATTAAGACTTAACAATATTAAATCAGTGCAAGCTGTAACGAGTTGAATAGCTAGGGCGTACACCACAGTAAGCGCTTGAATGACCAACAAATCAAAACTGCCCATCGCTTTTAGCATAAGGTTGCCAATGCCTGGTAATCCGAAAATAGTTTCGATAACTAAAGTGCCACCAATGATGACACTGATCTGTACCCCTATTAAGCTAATGGTGGGAAGTGCGGCATTGCGTAACGCGTGGTGTAGTAAAATTTGTTTTTCGGTTAAACCTCGTAATCTGGCGCCAAGAATATAATCTTCTTTATAAACTTGGCTCAGACTTGAATATAAAACTCTCGCTATGGGGGGAGCAACGCATATCCCTAAGGACAAAGAAGGCAAAATTAAATGCTTAATTACGCTTGTAAATCCTTGCCAGTTTTGGGTAAGTAGGCTGTCAATTATTAAAAAGCCGGTAATAGTTTCAATATGGATGTTGGCATCTACCGGCCCTAAAAAAGGTAACCATTGTAGTGTGACACCTAAGGTAATAATTAAAATTATTCCCCAAAGATAATCTGGCACAGCTAACATAATGGCATTTAGGGTTAGTAAAGGTCGTTCCAAAAAGGTACTTCGCAAGTAAAATGTTGTTAAGCCACTGAGTAAGCCTAAAAATACCCCACAGATAATGCCAAATACTAATAATTGTATGGTGATTGGTAAAGCTTCACTTAAGGTATCAATTACGGGTAAGCCGCTTTGTAAGGACTGACCAAAATCTAATTGAACAGCATTTTGTAACCAAGTTAAAAATTGTATAAGTACTGGTTCATTTAAGCCTAATTCAGTGGAAAGACGGGCAACATCTTGCTTATCTGCACTTGGCGGTAAAAGCATGCTGATAGGATCCACTGGGATGAGTCTCAGGATCAAAAATACCAGTAGTGAAACACTCACTAGCATGGAAAAACGCCACAGTAATTGCCGCAATACAGTGTAAATTAGCGCGCCTGTTTGAGCACCCAATGAGTTGGACTGAAACTGTTGTTTATTAACTTTTAATGACATTTTAATAGCTGAGCCTATGTTTGAATTGTTAATAAATTTCTATGCATAATGGGTGGTTTTAATCCCAATTATTGGGTACCAACCATCCATTTCTATAAGCTTTGTAAGGTAAACTGCTGTTATGAACCACACTATTAATGCCTTCTAATAAAGGAATGCTGAAGCCTTGCTCAACAATCCATTTATTAAAGTCTTTGTATTTTTCTATTCTTTTTGAGTAGTTATTTTCGGATAATAATGGCGTTAAGCGCTGCATTACTTCTTCGCTACGCCATACAGAAAACATGTTATTGGCATTGAGATAAGTACCCGCATATAGTTCCGGATCTCCCGTTGAATTATTCCATAACCATAACACTGGTCCTTGGAAGCTATTATCAGCTACTTTTTGGAAAAATTTTGCAAAATCAATGGTTTCTAATTTTGCTTCGATGCCAACCTTTTTCCACATTTGCATAATTGCTCGTGCCATTAGGTTATCTGCTGGGCTTACGCCTTTAGTTGCAAAAAAGGTAAATTTCACAGGGTTTTTGCTGCTGTAGCCTGATTGTTTTAAATACTCAATTGCTTTAGCGGGATCATAATCAAAATTAGGGGTTGCTTGATAACAAGGTGTTGTCGGGGGGCAAGCACTTGATATTGGTTTAGATATACCAGCAAGTAGCGCTTTGGATATGGCGGTTTTGTTTATTGCGTAATGCATGGCTAATCTAACGTTAATATCTTTTAATGGGCCTCTATTTACCATGTGAATTAAATAGGTGTCGATAGTGGAAGACAAAGCACTCGTTAGTTTAGGCATGTTGCCCATTCGCTTGCTGTCTCGTATAGGAAGTGCATAACTCAAATCTACTTGTGCAGATTGTAAAGCGGCTATTCTTGATGTACTACTGGGAGTGATTTGTACAGTGAGCTTTTCTATTTTGGGTTTACCTGCCCAATATTTATCAAAAGCTTGTAGTGATATGCGATTATTTCGTTGGTAGCTTATTAATTTGTATGGACCTGAGCCAATAGGATGCTCTAAGAACTTCTCAATCCCCACTTTTTCCAAATAGTCTTTAGGTAAGATAAAAGCACCTGCAAAGGCTAGATATTGCAAGGCGGTGACAAAAGGTTTGTTAAAATGAATAATGGCTTGGGTCGGGCTAGGTGTTTCAATGTTAACGATTGATCCCCATATATAACCCAATTGAATGGTCTTATCCTGCTGTGGTCTGTCAAAAAAAGTATATTTAAAGTCTTCCGAGGTTAACTTGTCACCGTTATGAAAATAGACATCGTCACGGAACTGCAACGATAAAGTTAGGCCCTTGTCATCTAACCAAGCATGATTTTTAATAACCGCTGCAGTGAGTTGATTGTCAGCGTCGTAAGCTAAAGGTTGATCGAACATCAATTTATACAAGGATGTTGTGTGTGGAATAACACGACTAGTGGGATCCCAACTTTCTACGTCAAAAGGAAAAGCAATGACGGCGCTTTTAATTGCTTGTTCTTTTGATTGTCCTGCTAGTTGTTGCGCCACAGTGCTATGTATTGTAGCTAGCCAAATTGTTAAGATTACATAAGGCAGGACACCAGATATTTTACGGATTGATGGAATTACACCAGTTAAGCTACTCACAAATCTTCTATACAACATTGCATGCCTTCTTTTAATAATCTGGTTTAAGTTGGACGAAACGTTAAAGACTATTACATAGGCGGACTCGTTTATTCTTGGATAAAACCGCATCAAAACTTGCTGAATTGCTGCTAAGTGGTTTTAGATATTAAATAACGGTAAATGGGGGAGGGATATAGCAACTGCCGCTGGTTTGAATCTAGTTCTGCTATTTATATAAGATATGAAAATTTCTTCTTCTATGTGTTTATAAATTGCTTTTATTGCTGTCAATGCGCTTACGCAACAAAACTTGTACGTAAATTCACAATCATCACTAATTTATCTAACGTAGCATCAATAGCGTAAAAAAAGCGCCTGAATTGGGTAAGTTTCTATTTAGACATTCAGTTATTAGAAAGTTATCCAATATGTGACTGCCAATATAAATAGCAGCATGAACGATAGGCAAAACCGGTCAAGCGCAATAGTGCTACAACTTCAGGAATTATGTATGAGCAAGCGATTTTTAAATGATGATTTTTTTGAAAGCATGGAAAGTTCAATTATTGAAATAAAGGATGCAGAGTCTTTACCACCGCTTTGTTATACAGACCGTGAGTTTTTCGAATTTGAAAAAGAAGCAATTTTTAACCATGAATGGTTGTGTGTCGGGCGTACCGATTGGGTACCTAATAAAGGTGACTTTTTTACTACTAGTATCGTAAATGAACCCGTTGTTGTGGTGCATGATAGAGATGGTGAAATACGTGCCATGTCATCAGTTTGCCAGCACAGAGCTATGCTAGTAGCTGAAGGTTCGGGCAATACTCGTACCTTCACATGCCCTTATCACCATTGGGTGTACAGTTTAAAAGGCGATTTAATTAATGCGCCAGCCATGGAGAAAACCTGTAACTTTCATAAAGAAGACTCTGGTTTACCCCAATTTAAACTAGAACTTTGGCATGGCTTTATCTTTATTAATTTAGATAATGACGCCAAACCACTGACACCAAGACTTGCAGCATTAGAGCCTATCTTGGCTAATTATGATATTGAAAATACTGAAGGCCCCGATGCCGATAAAAACATCAAATACGATTTCAGCTGGAAAGTCATGTTTGAGAATAATAACGATGGCTATCATGCCAACCGCTTACATCACGGCGAATTTCATGATTACATCCCAAGTGAATTAGCAGCGTTTCCAGATGAATTACCAGAAGATACTGCGGGTTACTTTCGTACCAATGGTACTTTACATAAAGATGCTAGTTTTAATCCTACCCAAAAAGCGTTAATGCCGGTTTTTCCAAAATTGAATGAAGAAGAACGTAATCGTATGGCGTTTGCAAACTTACCACCTAGTTTGTCTTTAGTACTAACTTCTGATGCGGTGATTTATTTAATTTTACGGGCAGATGGCCCTGAAAGTCATTATCTGGATTTAGGTGTATTGTTTGCCAAAGGTGCTATGGCAGAGCCTGATTTTGATGTCAACATGGAGCAAGTTATTGAACGTGCTCTGGATATAAATGCTCAAGATGTACATGTAGATGAAATGGTACAGATAGGCTTACGTTCGCGTTATGCACCTAGAGGCCGTTACTCTTGGCAAGAAGGCGCACAACGCCAATTTAATACTTGGTTAGTACCGCGCTATAGAGCGTTATGGGAGCAAATGAAAGCAAAGCAAGATAAGGCTCAATAACCCTATGATTACTGACATGTTAGAGTTGAAAGTGGTTAACGTTTGGCAAGATGGGGAGGGGGTACGTTTGTTTGATTTACGTCCGTTAGACACTTCAACTTTACCCGAATTTACCCCTGGTGCCCATATTGATGTAAAAATAGCGGTACAAACAGGTGACGACATTACCCGTCAGTATTCATTATGTAATCATCCCGACGAACGCCATCGTTATGTGATTGCGATTGCTTTGGCCGCAGACAGCAAAGGTGGTTCAAAATGGCTACATGGATCTGTTAACGAGGGCGATATTTTATCGGTTAGTCAGCCTAGAAATCATTTTATGTTGGCAGATGAAACCTCTCATTCGATACTTATTGCTGGTGGCATTGGTATCACTCCAATTTTGACTATGGCTTATGGATTAGAGCAACAAGGTAAAAGTTGGGAGTTACATTTCACTGCCCGTAGTGCAAGCAAAGCACCATTGTTAAACCAGATAATGACTTTGCAAGATAGCGCTAAACTTGGGCGTGTTTATCTGTATTACACCCGAGAAACACCGGCAAATCGTTTAGATTTCAATAAAATTCTTAGCAGTGCGCCTGCAAATAGCCATTTTTATTGTTGTGGTCCCAATGCTTTGTTGCAAAGCTATAATAACAGTTTGGCACATTTACCAGCTGATAAAGTGCATTTTGAGCATTTTCAGTCAGAACATGAAGTGGCAACTGAAGGTGGCTATACCATAGAGTTATCTAGGTCTGGTAAAGAGTTAGTAGTACCAAAAGGCTCGAGCGTGCTTGATGTCCTGAAGCAGAACTCAATCAATATTACTTATGCATGTGCCGAAGGCGTATGTGGCAGCTGCGAAGTGCAAGTGATATCAGGCATACCTGATCATAGAGATATGGTACTTTCAGATGATGAAAAAAGTGAAAATAGCTGCATGATGGTATGTTGCTCTGGTTCACTTAGTGAGCGTCTAGTTTTAGATTTATAATATCAAGCAACCTAGAGAACCAAATTCGGCTAACTAGGTTGTTTTTATTTTTTAATAAATAACCATTACTGTTAAGTAGCAGTTCTAATCAGCAATTTCTACCTTCCAATTCGTAACTCTTAATTGTGCGCTCTCAAATCTTACTTACCTACTTATACACTCCCAGCCTTATACAATATATTTTTTAGTGTTAGGTAATAAAGCTTACACACTAACAATGGTGCACGCACTTGTATCGCTACTCGCTCTAGCTTGGATTGCAGGGTAAATTATTGGCTGTATACTTGTGTTGGTACTTCTGCATTGGGCGGTGTTCTTGTTGTATGTAGTTGAAGTTTAGTTGGCTAGTGATTAAGAAATTTAAGAATACTAGAGAATAGGGTAGGAATAGTTTTAAAATTTAAGAGAGTAAAAGAAATGACAGCTTTATTTCTCAGTAAAGAAAAATAAAACTGCCATAAAGTTACTTAAAAACTTTTAACTATTGATGAGAAATTAAGGTTCTTTAGTCTCAACTGCGATAGGTTTTTCACCCTTAACCCATAATCTATGGGCCATTCTTTGATATTTGGTGTCGTCAAAAAGTGAACCAGTATGTAAGGTACAGCGGTTATCCCACATAAGTACATCGCCTTTTTGCCATTTGTGAGAAAACACGTATTTAGGCTGAGTCACGTAATCAACGAGTTCATCGACTAGTTTCATCGCTTCGTCGTCTTCCATACCAATAATATGTTTAACTGTACCTGTACTGATCCATAAGGCTTTACGGCCATCGGCAGGGTGAACCCGTATCATTGGGTGAATAACGTCAGGGTTATCTTGGCGTTGTTCATCGGTTAACTGGTAACTATTAAATTCACGATTTTCTACGAAATGCACATAAGAATGATGAATTTTAAGGGGATCTAATTGCGCCTTTCTATCTTCAGCTAAATCATTGTAAGCAGCGACCTGATCCGCTAATAAGGTTTCTCCACCTTCGTCTGGCACCTCTACTGCATAGAGCATGGTAGACATTACAGGTTCTGCTTTGTAAGAATAATCTGTATGCCAACCTACACCATCATTATGGGCACCAAGGGCGTTACCATCTTCATCTGTCATATTTGATAATCTAAATATATGAGGGTAACCAGGTAAACAATAATTCTTCTGGGTGTGCAATTCTGGCTCACCAAAAGCCGAAATAAAGCGCATCAGATCATCTGGCTCCATGGTTTGATTTCTAAGTAAAATAGCACCATGTAAACGAAATGCTTGTACTACTTTTTCAAGTGTCGCGTCATCTGCTGACTGCAGATCAACATTTTCTATTAGTGCGCCAAATTCATCTTTTAAAGGTTTTATTTGTAGTGTTTCAGTAGACTCAGCTAATGAGGTTTTCATAAATTCAATTCTCCAATTCTAAAACTATTGCTTACCGCAAACTGAAAGGGCGGTTAATGCATAAATCAGTGCGCTTTTCACTAGATCTTCAGGGGTGGCAGCAAATCTAGGCATACCAGTGGTGATAGCTGGTACTCTTTGCATATTAAATACGTTATGGTCACGCCACATGCTCGAATAGGCTGGGTGGGCACGCTCAATAGCGTCGCCATTCACTGCCTTGGTAGCATCACAAAGTGATTTAACTAAAGGTGACACCGCAGTTGGGTCGGCTTCATAACCATTACGAACCACCATAGGTTCAATCTCGTATCCGGCAATATCTAAGGTCGACATAACCTGCTTAAGCTCATGATAAGACTGTGCGGCAGTTTGTTGTGGGGTCAGTCCAACATCAAGATAAACAGAACAAATATCCGTTCCGGCTCCAAATGATGTGGGTGAGCCTGCTTTGATAGCGTCTATTTGTGCTTTAGGGATAGATACTCCTCCAGCAGTTTCATAATGGTTATCGGCTTCATACTTTAATGACCAACTATGTAAAGCATCTATAACCGTACCTAATTTATAGATAGGATTTGGGTGTGAATTAACATCAGTAGGGGCATCTAGAATAGGGGTGAATACACCTTCTCCAAAAATCTGAATGCGATAAAGCACATAACCACATCCTTGCCATGTTACGCCCCAATCACAGCCTTCTGCTGCAATCGCATAATCAGCAACCACACCACCATGATGGAACAAATAGTTGGCACCAATATCTTTACCAAGGTAATCAACACCTTCATATTGTTCCATTGGCTCTGGACCAATTTCACCTGGACATGCGGTTAGATAAAGTTTTCCTGCTAAATCAAATCCTGCTTTTTTAAGGGCTTTGGCGGCAATTAAGAAACAACTCATTGGTCCGCGGTCGTTATAAATAGGGAAACCGTGAAACTTGCCATCTTCTAACCAGCAGGTTTTCCATTCTGGGTTGGCTAAATTTTGTTCTGTAAACCTATGTTTATTAATATGGGGATCATCACTCGGGCTTTCTGTATCCAAATGTGCAGTGAATAACAGGTTTTTGCCCATGCCTGTGCCACCAAATTCGCCAATAATATTTTGGCGCTCAGGAGTAGCACCACATTGACGAGTTTTAAAGCCGTTGTCTTGCAGCCAATCAAACACAAATTTTGAAGACTCGGCCTCGAATCGAGACTGACTAGGAATATTACCTAAGGTTAAAACAAGCTCTGTAAGCTCATCCATATCGATAGCTGCTTTAATTTTTTCTACATCTTCATCTGTGATGTTATAAGCCACCTTCGTATCAGAAGGATAAAGTGGACTGATCATTGTTATTTCTCCCACATTTCACAAATGTTATGTGTATTGCTTAATAAGGCAAAACTGCTTGCCATGGTATATAAACTGGCATTGTGGACGTCTGTCTCATAAGCAGCGCAGGCATCCGGTGCGACAATCGTATGATAATCATGATGAAAAGCATCCCTAACCGTGGACTCAACACAACACTCAGTGGTTATGCCGCAAAATACTAAGGTGTTGATATTATTTGTCTTTAATTTTTGGTTAAATTGAGTGTCATAAAATGCGCTGTAACGGCCTTTATAAATAACCGGATCTGTTGGTTCAGGAAGGATTTTATAGAAGTCCATTCCAGAGGTGCCTTCGCGACAAATGGCACTTTCAATCTCAGCATCTTTACCTTGACGAGTCATACGCTCTCGCCATGCTGGTGAGTCATCTTTAGCCGATGTTTTAAGGCCAATAAAATACACGGGCACACCAGCTTTACGCGCACTTTCAACCAGTTCCAAGCATTTATTCAAGGCTGGTTGTAATGGGCTCATGTCTAAACCAAATTGACCTAATAAACCTTCAGGGCTAGCAAAATCAACCTGTACATCTATGATGCATAAAGCCGTTCTTGTGGGAGAAACCCAAGATGGTTGTAGTTCAGTTAGCTGGTAAGTTGCACAACTATTATCCATAGTGTGCTCTTAGGTCTGGTAAAATTTCCTGACCAAATTTATGTAATCCAACTTCATAATCATCAAAAATAATCATCACTCCATCCATTTCGGTGCCATCAATCATGTCTATGAGTTTTTGTTTAACTGTTTCTACAGTACCCACTAATTCACGGCTCATAAACGCGCCTTGTGCCCTGATCACCATAGCGTTATCTTTGAGAGCTGGGTCAATACCATAAGAGCGCATCATACCTTCAACAGCGCCAGCATCTTTACCTTGACGATAATATTCGGCTTTGGCTAAGGCTTCTTCATCGGTATCACCAATAATTAAAATAGCCATGCAGTAGCACTTAACTGAGGTGTCTATTTCAGCAGCAATTTCTCGGGCACGGCGGGTGATTTTTAAGGTTTCTTCATCATTTTTGCCACCAACAAAACAGGCATCTGTATTTTTTACAGAGAAACGTAAACCCCGTTCAGATTGACCTGCACATACAGTAAATGGTTTTTTAGCGGGTTTAGGTTGAGAAACGCAATCTTCAAAATCGAAGTATTTTCCATCGTAATTGACATGATCTTCTTTCCATAAATTATGGACTAAATCACTCCATTCTTGTGCATAGACGTAACGTTCATCATGGTCCACATCATCACGCCAGGCACCCATTTGGTTAAGTTCATCTCTAAATGAGCCTGATACTATATTTAAACCTGCACGACCCTCAGATATTTGATCTAAAGTGGTTACCATTTTTGCAACAGCACCTGGATTCATCAATAAGGTATGCACAGTGGCAATTATTTTGGAGTGGCTAGTGGCTTCTGCAATACCTGCCATCATAGTTAAAGATTCTAATGACGTGCCCCAATGTTCAGTGGTACCACCATAGCCACGCCATTTTGCCATAGACATAATAAAATCCATTTTATAACTGTCTGCAATCATAGCGGCGCTTTTATTTTGTTTATAAGAAGCATCTAGCGTGGGTGTGTTTTCTGACACAATCCAACCGCCGTTTGCTATGGGTAAAAACACACCAAATTCTTTGTTGTTAGTTGTCAATTTAAATACTCCTATTAAAAATTACTTATCCGCACTTTGTGCGACAAGAATGTTGTTGTTAATTGGTTCAGGTCCGTTTTGTTCGGCTGTTTGTTGAGTGGTTAATCTAGGTGGACGCATAAAGATTATGCTGATGAAAATGATGACAGGTATGCTACCTATGATTAAAAATGGAAGAACAAAACTACCGGTAATATCTCGTAAATAACCACAAATTAAGGGGGCTGCAGATGCGATTGTTGCTCCAACATTCATCAGTGAATACAAGGGTAAATAAGGGCCTGTGCCAAAATAGCGAACCAGTAATACAGTGCAGGATAAAAATGTCAGGCCATAACCACAGCCAATCGCAAAAGAAAAATAACCAATAGTAGGTAATGATTGAGCAAAGCTTAGGGTAAACATACCAGATGCAGATAATAACAAGGCAACGAGCAACATTTTTTTAGGGTCAATGTATTCACCTATAAACCCGCCAACAATTCGAGAGATTGCGTTACATAAAGCCACGGCAGAAAGTAGCGCAGAAGCTTGCGCAAATGAAATTCCGATTTCTTTTATATGGGACACCGAAAAGCTATTGACACTGATCATGACAAACAAACAACTTGAATAAGTCGCTAGCAATAGCAAGTATTGAGGTGTTCTTACTGCGGTTTTGAAGGTCCATACTTGTTCTGTTTCGTATACACGTTTTGTAGCGGTATCCGCTTTTTCCTGTTTGGGCGGGAGTTTTAAACGCTTCGTATCAGTGAAAAGAAAAGTGATTAAAATTAATGATACAGCTATTGTAATGGCCGTTAACATCACTAGCCAATGAAAACGCCAACTGCCTAAAATATCTGTTGCCAGCCAAACAGTGATAGGGCCAACAATGCCCCCTATACCACCTACTGTGTAATATATGCCAAAAGCAGTGGAATGTTTTTTGAAAAAATGGGTGATCACGTAAGTGCCTGGTACAGTACCTACAAAGCTGTAGCCTACTCCAAGTAATATACAACCAGAAAAATAAGATGCGGGTGTTTGGGTCTTAAATAGCAATATAAAACCTGCTATTAAGATAATTAATCCAATAATTAACGTAGCAGGTAAGCCCCATTTTCTAATGGTTATAGAAGGTAAGTAGCTGCTTGGCCCACAGGCAATGCCTAAACAGGTAAAGCCTAGACCAGCAATAGTCCAGTCCCAATCTAATTCACTTACCATAGAGGGCAGGACCACCCCTAGAGAACTAAATGTAGCTGCGGTAATAGTGAAGTAACACAAACTAAACGTAAATAATACGAGTTTTGCTTGAGTCCCTGTGGTTAAATTCTTCATGTGAGCCTTTTAAAATATAAGTTTGTTAACGATCATTTTTATATAATTATTTATGGTACTTTTTATTCCCGTTTTCGATGCGCTATATGAACTAGTCTTTTACTAAACTGGCGATTGGAACAGGCTGTATTTCGGGACTATCCGAAATAACTGAGGAGTTAGGGGTATCATCTAAACGAGGAGGGCGCATAAAGCTTATACCAATAAACATGAGGACTGGCAGGGATCCAATAATTAAAAATGGAAGAATAAAACTACCGGTCATATCACCTAAGTATCCACAAAGTATCGGGGCTGCAGACGCGAACGTAGCGACTACGTTCATAAGTGAATACAAAGGTAAATAAGGGCCTGTGCCGAAATACCGAACCAGTAACACAGTGCATGATAAAAAAGTCAGGCCGAAACCACTGCCGATAGCAAATGAATAAAAGCCAATAGTAGGGAGTGACTGACCAAAACTTAGAACCAGCATGCCTAGAGCCAATAACATTAGCGCTATAAGGAGCATGACTTTAGCGTCAAAGTATTCGCCAATAAAACCGCCAATAATTCTGGAAATGGCATTACATAAAGCTACGGCAGAAAGTAGGGTAGTGGCTTGCGTAAATGATATACCCACTTCAGTGAGATGGGTGACTGAGAAACTATTCACACCAATCATCACAAACAACACAGTTGTATAGGTTGCCATTAATAATAGGTATTGAGGTGTTTTTACGGCGCGTTTAAAGGTCCAAACTTGCTCTGTTTCGTAGACCCGTTTTTTAACTTGATCTGTTTTTTCATGCTTGGGCGGCTGTTTTAACCGCTCGGAGTCTGTGAACATCAGGGCTAATAAAATTAAACCTACCGAAACTGTAACAGCCGTCAACATAACCATCCAATGAAAACGCCAGTTACCTAAAACATCAGTGGCCAACCAAACAGTGATAGGGCCTATAACACCACCTAAGCCGCCAATGGTGTAATAGATGCCAAATGCGGTGGAATGTTTTTTGAAAAAATGGGTGATCACATAAGTACCAGGTACAGTACCTACAAAACTGTAACCTGTGCCGATTAATATGCAGCCAGCAAAGTAAGACATAGGTATTTGGGTTAAAAACAGTGTTATAAATCCTGTACCTAAAATCATTAGGCCAATAAATAAAGTAGCCGGTAACCCAAGTTTTCTAATGGTCACCGATGGTAAATAGCTACTCAGACCACAAGCTATGCCTAAACAAGTAAATCCAAAACCTGCAGTGGTCCAATCCCAATCTAATTCACCGAGCATTGCCGGTATAACAACCCCAAGAGAACTAAATGTAGCGGCAGTAATAACAAAGAAGCATAGACTGAAGGTACTTAAAATAAACCAAGCTTGCTTATCTGCACTGATTTTAGGCATTTGAATAAATCCTTGTGGTTGTATATCGGATACAAATGGGAAGTTTGTTAGGAATCATCCCAAGTCATACATTAGCATTTGCGTAGTCGATAAATTTGTTGTTATCTGTATGAATAATTGGCATATTGTGCATAGGCTTTAACTATTGTTTAACAAAGATTTCGTAGTATTAGTGCTCTCAATATTGGAGCTTATACATCAGTAATTCTAAATAAAATTATTAACTGAAAGTCCACTGAGACATCAAAAATAGCGAAGATATTACAGTGGACTAAAAACTTGATTTAAGATTTATTATTCAGAATCAGGTTCACCATTATCGAAAACGCTTCTGGGAATTTTTACATGCACCCCTTGAACCGTATCCACAACTTGCGTCACAGCAAAATCACTGCTGACACTCATTAATGAATACGCATCATCTTTGGATAAACCTCGGTGATCGGTAAGTAACTCCAGCATATCCAGAGAGGCGTTTTTCATTGCTACGTTTAAATCTTCATCAAATCCATGGACAATAAAATAGTCAGGGGTTTCTAATAAAGGTGAAGGAAATTTGAAATCCTTACGTAGAATGATTTGCATCGTCACGTCAAGCGATGCCTCAATTGCCGTGCCACTAATTTCTCCATCTCCTTGTGATATGTGTGGGTCACCAATACTAAATAAACCACCTTCAACCTGCACTGGGTAATACATGGTTGAACCGGCACCAATTCTCCAGTTATCAATATTGCCACCATGTTTACCTGGAGGAATTGTACTGACTCGGCCAGCAACATCTGGTGCTACACCAGCTGTACCTAAATGAGGACGGACTGGAATACGAACGCCATTTAATGTTTTTTCGCGTTCACATTCTGGGCAATGAGTGATAGTGCCAGGTGTTTCATATTTGCCTTTGAAATCATAAGCATAATGACCATGGGCTTGCATGCTAGCCATGTCTAAGCGATATATAGTAACGCGCTCTTTTTGTTTAAATTCATCATATAAATGTCCCCAATTGGCCGCCAAATTAGAACCATATGAAAATCGTGGACGCATATTTAAATAACGTACTTCAAGTATATCACCTGGTTGAGCGCCTTCGACGTATATGGGGCCTGTCATTAAATGTACACCAGGATTTCTGTCCGCTTCAGGAACGCCTGCCCAAATGGCCTTAAGTGCATCATCCATCATTAATTCAGGTGCATCTCCAGCATGATGGGTAATGGCTTCAGCTTGAATAATGTCACCACTTTTAACTTTAATTGCAGGGGCTTTTGTGGCTGAGAAATATCCCCAATGGCAGTTTTCAAGGGTAGCTTTTAATGTATGTAAATTAGTGGGCTGTTTACGATCCGCATCGGTTAAATCATCGGTTTTTAGAAGCGACATAGAAGTCTCCTGTATTGTAGGTTTAGCAAACGCAGATCATGCACGGCAGCGTTTTTCAGGAAAAAGATTACGTCGTACTAGCTTTTATTTCTTGGTCGTTTACGCCTCAATAATTGTCTTAATCCCCCTTAATTCTCCCTAATTAATATGATTGATGGATAAGTTGACTAGTTGGTCAATGCAATATTGAGGCCTAACAGCGTTGGATTTTGAATTAATAACCAGATATTGAGTACTAGACTTAATATCATTATTTATTAAAAGAGACATAACTGAGCAAGCTATTGCGAAAATAATTACTCAGTTTGTTCTGTAAGGTATTGATTTATATTTTGAAAGTTGAATATTTTTGATGTTGTAAATACAACTTAGTTAAATATAATAGTTGTCATATCTAATGAGCCATATTCTGCATAAGTAGTTTCGAACCGGTAGGTATCATCAGACAATCTTGCGCCTAAAACATACAATAAGGGGATGAAATGATCTGGATGCGGTACAGATTTCTGTGCTTCTGCACCAAAATCTAAGTAGTTTATAATATTTTCTGGAGTGTCATTTGATATAGCATCTCGAATATAGTCTCCAAAACGTTGCGCCCAATCGAACGTCATGTTGCGCTTATTCCAATCCATTACCCCTAAGTTATGAACAATATTGCCACTACCTATAACCCAATAACCTTCATTACGTAATTGGGCTATTTTTTGTCCAACACGGAAGTGGTAGGCCATATCTTTAGTGTGGTCCATAGACAACTGAACTACTGGGACATCTGCCTTAGGGAATACTTTAGATAAGACACACCATGTACCGTGATCAAAACCCCAACTGCTATTGAGTTGGGCATCTTCTTCAGCCAATATACTGCTTAACTTTGATGCTAGCTCAAGGCTGCCAGGAGCTGGGTATTGCATCTCGTACATAGCTTGGGGGAACCCACCAAAATCATGAATGGTTTTGGGTTTTTCCATAGAGGTAATAGCGGTTCCATCTGTGTACCAATGGGCTGATATACAAATAATGCCTTTGGGTTTAGGAAACTCTTTTCCTATACTTTGCCATAATTGCGTGGCTGTATTGTCTTCTAGTATGTTTCCTGGGCTACCATGACCAAAAAAGATTGCGGGCATAGTTGTTTGGTTTAGTAAGCTCATTTTCATTCGTTCCTTTGCTGTAGTTAGATCAAAATATTTATCTTTCAAGGCATCATTATAGAAATCGTTAATCTGGTTATCTTGTACTAAACCGCCAACATAATTGAATTAAAGCGTCGATATAGCAGATTAAGATAAGTTGATACAAGTTTTTGTGCAGAATTCGGCAAGACCTATCAGTTACCATCACGTAAATTTACTGCCGTGAATATAGTTTGTAGCAATAATTAATATAAAGGCAGTGATAGCATCATGAAAATAGGTATTATTTGTGGAAGTCAGCGTAGTAAATCGCAAACCGCCAAGGTGGGCGCATTTATTCAAGAACAACTTAATACACAAAGTATTGATACCTTTGTTCTTGATTTAGGAAAGGCACCGCTTCCTAATTTTGATGATAGTTTTTGGTATGAACCACAAGGTGAACTGCAAGTCACATGGAAACCAATATCAGCAGAACTTAAGGAATGTGATGGCTTTATCGTTATTACCCCAGATTGGCATGGCATGGTGCCGAGTTGTTTAAAGAATTTCTTTCTGTTTACTGATGTTAAAGATATGGCGAATAAGCCAGGCTTAATTATTGCAATTTCTGCTTCAGTTGGAGGCTATTTACCGATAGCGGAATTACGTATTAGTAGTACAAAAAATAACCGCCTGTGCTGGATCCCAGACCATTTAATTGTTCGAAATGTTAAACAGTGTTTCAATGAAGAAAAAGTATCTGATGACACTGATGATATATATATCCGCGCTAGACTGCAGCATACCATCGATATCTTATTAGAGTATTCCAAAGCGTTAAGTTCAGTACGTCAAAGCGAAGTAAGCAATTATAGTTTGTATAAATTTGGCATGTAGTCATTTAGACAACTATTTAAAGAACAATTTAGATAACTATTTGGTCAATACAGTTTATCAAAAATCACGATATGTAATCGTAAGAGGAATAAATGAATAATAAATTACAAATAAAAGCACTGACTCAAAACATTGGCGCTGAGATTTCTAATGTCGACCTGACTGAAGAATTATCAGCAGATATACGCAGTCAACTTTTCGATGCGATTATGGAGTACCAAGTGATTTTTTTTCGTGATCAGCCTATTAATCATGAACAACATAAGGAGGTAGGTCGTATCTTTGGAGATCTAATTATTCATCCAGGGGTAGCTGGCATAGAAGGCCATGAGGACATAGTGGCGATACATGCAGATAAAGATTCTAAATATGTGGCTGGTGATAATTGGCATACTGATTTGAGCTGTAATGCAGAGCCGCCTATGGGTTCTATGCTGTATTTACATACTATACCTGATATAGGTGGTGATACTTTGTTTTCATCTATGTATGCCGCCTATGATGCGCTTTCACCTAGAATGCAAGAATATTTGTCAGGCTTAGAAGCAGAACATGACGCTAATCATGTATATCACGCTATTTTTGGTGATTATTCAAAAACCTATCCATGCAATGTGCACCCCGTTATCCGTACTCATCCTGTTACCGGTAAAAAGTCTATATATGTCAATTCTTCGTATACCACACGCATAATGGGCCTATCTAAAACCGAGAGTGAAGGCATTCTTACTATGCTTTATAACCATGTTAAAGATCCTAATTTTCAGGTGCGCTTTACTTGGCAACCCGATTCAATTGCTATTTGGGATAACCGCTGTACGCAACATTTTGCTGTATGGGACTACTTCCCTCAGACACGTTCAGGTTATAGGGTCACTATGGCAGGGGAAAAACCAGAATAATGACATGAAGCAGGGGAGTTAACGCGCTTTTTTCTGGTGACTTAGGCTACTTTGCTCTATTCGCACAATCACAATTAGTGATTAAATTAATCAAACTTATACATCGAAAATAGCGGCGGTTGACCTTGAATGGATGTTATTGCCGCTGCTTGTGTGGTAATTGCACAATGAAGATCAACAATCCCTAATAGCTTAAGTTTTTTAGCCATTATTTGGCAGCAAGCTTTTCATTCTGCTGTTTATTTACGTTCTATGTAAGCTATGCCGTAATATTTCCTCATTAAGTTACCGGAGAACTAGATGAAAAGTAAAAGTCCATTACTGTTATTAATATTGATGGTAATTTTTAGTCCACTGGCGATTGATCTATTTTTACCCGCATTACCGATCATGGCACAGGAATATTCGGTATCTTTAACATATATACAAGCTAGTATTACTGTATATATTTTAAGCATGGGGTTTGGTCAATTAGTAAGTGGTCCGCTGGCTGATCGTTATGGCCGCAGACCTATCGCATTGGCTGGCATCCTAATCTACGGGGTTGCTTCGATATTGACAGCAATGGCCTCTAATATTGAATTGTTATTATTCTCGCGGATGATTCAAGGGTTTGGTGCCTGTGCAATTGTAGTTGCCGCATTTTCTTGTGTTCGCGATCGATATGACGCCTTACAAAGTGGCATGATGTATAGTTATCTTAATGGAGCTATTTGCTGTATTCCAGCGTTGGCTCCACTACTAGGTAATATATTGACAGAACATTTTGGTTGGCGTAGTAACTTTGAATTTATGGCTATTTATGCCGTTTTCGCTGGAACGATTATCGCTATAACTTTACCTGAAACTCGTCCAGCACAGACCACACAGTATAAACGTTTGCTCTCTTTGGCCCGTTACAAACCAATATTAAGACATCCAGTATTTCTATTTCATTCAATGGTAGTGATGTTGGCAATGGCTATTATTATTGCTTATGTCAGTAGTTCGCCTGCTTGGTTAATGGCTAGATTAGGACTAAGTCAGTCTGAATTTGTTTTTTGGTTTAGTTTAAATGCGACACTTAATATTGCTACATGTCTTTCAGCTCCAAAAGTATTAAAAAGTTGGGGGGCAAGAAAAACCATAGGTTTTGGCATGGTGATGCTGATTGTGGCCGGTTTGTTGATGCTAACGCTATTACAAGTTCCTAGTCCTATAGGATTTATGTTACCCGTAATGGTGAGTTCATTTGGTGTTTCCTTATTGATGGGGGCATGTTCAGGCCAGGCTCTCGCGCCGTTTTCAAATAATGCAGGTACAGCATCGGCATTATTAGGTTTCTTTCAAATGAGTGGTGCTGCAGTTATCGTAGGATTGTTTCAGTTATTACCACTGAATGAAGCAGAACAGCTAACGTTAATGATGTTAATAGCAATACCCGTTTATGCCCTTTGGCGTTGGCCGAAAATGAAAACAAGGATCATGTTTACTTAAACCAATCTTGTTGTTTTAATTGTTGGCAGAACCAGTTTAGTGCTTTTCCCTGCTTGCCTTTTTCACTAGCCATGTAGATAGGTGTTGCAGGACGGGGGAGGGCACAACTTTTAGCTATTAATGTGCCTTCAGCTAAGTGGTATTTAATTAAATGTAAGGGCAGAAAACCAACACCTACCCCTTGGACTTGGGCTTGTATTTTACTTTGCATATTACTGACCCGAATTGTTTGTTTACTCTCGAAAATGCCAGAGGAACGACTAGGTAAAGTACGTGAACTGTCTGCTACAACTATGCTGGGATATTGTTTAATATGCTGAGTTTCAAGTAGCCCAATAAAATTAGCTAATGGATGCTGGTTGGCCACTACAAAGACAAATTCAACAGAACCCATTTGATGTACGTCGAATTGCCCTTTAGGTAACTCGCCGGTTAAACCAATTGCAATGTCTGCTCGTTTGCTATGTAGAGCATCCCAGCCTCCGCCAAGAGCTTCTTCTATAATGTTGATTTCTACTTGTTTGTCTAACTGACAAAAACTGCCAATAATATCAAATATTTGCTGGTCAGGAATTATCGTATCTTTGGCTATGGTCAGCGATGTTTCCCAACCTGATTCTAATTGATGAATTTTTTCTTCCAGTTGGGACGTGGCTTTTAAAAGAGCAACACCTTCTTTAATAAGTAAATATCCCGCCGGAGTTAATATCGCGCGTTTGGCACTGCGATCAAATAATACTACGCCTAAGTCTGTTTCCAATTTTTGTATGGTGTACGTGAGGGCAGAAGGGACTTTAAATAAAGCTTCTGCAGCAGCGGCAAAACTGCCTTTTTGATGTATGGTGTCGATCACTCTTATAGCATCAAGTGTAATAGCGTTGCGCATTTGTGGAGATCATCCTTTTAAAAAAGTGGATTATTGTATGAACTAAAATTCACATCGAATAATCCACTGCATACGTGTACTTTAAGGTAAATCAAACACTAAGGCTTCTAAAATTTGTTGGCTATTGTTGATTAATTGCAGAATTGATTGGTCTGTAATTTTAGCGCCATCACCAGGCTTTAGAATTTGACCACTTATATTTAATTGTCCTTCTACCACTTGGATAAATACTTTGCGGTTATTTGTTATGTTAAGTTGCTGCTGGGTGCCGCTAGCTAAATACAAATGACTGACACTAGCCTGTTGTTTTATCTTAAGGGTTCCATTTTCACCGTTTGGCGTAATGATAGGCGTTAAGCCTTGAGTTTGGCCAAAGTCTTTTTGTTGATAACCCGGAATTCCACCTAAACTTTCTGGTTCGATCCAAATTTGTAAAAGTTTAAGAGGGTCAGAATCTGAACCATTATATTCGCTATGTGTTATTCCTTTGCCTGCAGACATTATTTGAAACTCACCTTTAGGTAATTGTTGAACATTGCCCATACTGTCTTTATGTTCAATAACGCCCTGCGTCACAAAGGTGATGATTTCCATATCTCTGTGACCATGGGTACCAAAACCAGTCGCGGGGGCTATGGTGTCATCATTGATCACGCGTAATGCAGAGAAGCCCATATGTTTAGGATCGTGATAAGAACCAAATGAAAATGTATGTTTGCTGTCTAACCAATCAAAATTAGCTTGGCCTCTGTCGGCAGCTTTTCGTATGTCGATCATAATAATTGTCCTATATTAATAAAAGTTACTTAAGCCAATTTTTAACGATTAAGTTATCAACTGCCAGTTTACCTGAGCCAGAAAATACCAGTGAAACTGTGATTGCCAGCAATGCTAATGCAAACTCATACCCATTGTTTGACATAAATAAACCATTTTCGATATGCACAGTGAATATAGCGACCAACATAGTGATAGCCAATACTAATGCAGTTGGACGAGTTAACAATCCTATTAAAATAAATATACCGCCAAAAAATTCAGCACTGCCGGCCAATAATGCCATTAAGTAGCCCGGTTCTAAGCCAATTGATGCCATCCATTGGCCCGTGCCTTCAAGACCATATCCACCAAAAGAAGCAAATAATTTTTGCGCACCGTGGGCAATAAAAGTAATACCTACTGGTATACGTAATGCTAAAGGAGCTAATCCTGCTGTCGTTGATAATAGTTTAGTGATTTGTTGGGTGTTCATTTGTATTCCTTAAAATTCAGTTTAATATATTTAACGTTTCATCTTTGTCAGCAAATTTGCTGCTGGAATAACTTTAGTTCACATAGAAAAGATAAAAAATCGGAATGTTTTGCATTAACAGTTCAAATTTTTTGAATGAAAACTGTTGCTGAATAATTTTGTACATAGCTAAAAGAAAATAGGCTAACTAGTTATAGTAACAGCTAGGTATAATTCGTTACTTTTTATGCTTATAACCCTTATGGAAAATAGAATTAATGAGTCAAGCAGATACGGTCATAGTACTGGATTTTGAAACAACGGGTTTGTCACCAGACTATGGCGATCGGGCAATTGAAATCGGCGCGGTTAAAATTCAAAACGGCATGGTCATAGATAGGTTTCAAGCCTTAATGAACCCAGGTAGACGGGTCAGTGGGTTTATAGAAAATTATACTGGCATTACCAATGCTATGCTTAAAACAGCCGCACCATGTGAAGAGGTTATGCAGCAATTTGCTAATTTTATCAGTGACTATAATCTGGTAGCACATAATGCGTCTTTCGATAAACGATTTTTGGATGCTGAACTAGCAAATATTTCACGCAGCTACTCGGGACAATTTTCTTGCTCTATGTTGATGGCCAGACGAATATATCAACAAGCACCAAATCACAAATTATCAAGTTTAGTTCGTTATACTAACATTCAATCTGCTGGTGAATTTCACCGAGCTTTATACGATGCAGAAATGACCGCAAAATTTTGGTTAATTATGCTAGCGGATATGCAACAAACATATAATCTTGGTTCTATTCCATTTCTATTAACACAAAGATTAGCCAAAACGCCTAAACAAAAAGTACAAAGTTTACTGAGTAGTTGGGCTTAAACTTGGCGGAGAAAGGATGAAAAAGGGTTGATTAATCAACCCTTTGTTATCTTGTTACGTGAAAAATACTTACCAACTTAACTTAAACACAGTAGTTTCATCGTATTTGTCACTAGGCTTTAAAATAGTCCGTGGTGAACCTTTGATATTTGGACCGTTCTGGTACTTAGAGGTTTCAATACAAAACGCTTTAAACTGGCCATATTGGGTACCGTCTTCTCTGGCTAAATTGTCAGAGGTATAACGACCAGTATACAAAAGAGTGCTTGGCTCAGTACTGAATACCTCTAATGAACGGCCACTGGTTGCTTCAGTTATTGTGGCAATTTTATTTAATGCTTTTTGAGGATTGTTAAATACATAAAAGTGTTCAAAACCCATAGGCAATTGGGTAAAGGCCTCACCAATACGTTTTGATTGATTAAAGTCTGTTACCGTTCCTTTTACGGCTACCAATGTGCCATCAGCAATATTTGTTTCATCGGGTTTTAAATAGTAGTCGCTTGATAGTTGCAGTTTGTGATCTAGGATGTTTTGCTTGAAGCCGTTTAGATTAAAATACGTATGATTGGTGAGAGATAAAGGGGTCGCTTTGTCTGTATCAGCAAGATAATGAATACTCAATTCATTGTTGTTATTAAGTTGATATTCTACAGATACGTTCACAGTGCCTGGATAACCTTGGTCACCGTCTGGGCTGATCATAGTCAGTTTTACTGCAACGTAACTGTCGTTGGTAATTGACTCTGCCTGCCACATTTGGCGATCAAACCCTACTGAGCCACCATGTATATGATGTTCCCCCATGTTTTTATCTAAATTGTAATTTTCACCATTAAGCTCAAACGTTGCATTCTTCATTGCAGAGGCGTAACGGCCAATCGTGCCACCAAAATATGGCGAGTTTTCAATATAATCATCATTAAAGTAGCTCTCAAAATTATCAAAACCAGTAGTGATAGATCCGAGCTTTCCGCTCTTATCTGGAATGATGATGTTTGTGACTGTCGCGCCATAGTTGGTGATTTTAACCGTCATATCATTGGCATTTGTAAGGGTGAAAAGCGAAACCTCTTGGCCATTATACATACCAAATTTTGTTTGATTAATTGACAATTCAATAGACGAAACTTTTTCTTTTTCAGCAGAGCAACCGACATTGGTTATGATTATCACTGCCAACATTAGTCGACAAAACCTAGTATTAGTTATAAACATTATTATTTTCCTAGTGTTGTTATTTGTATATAAAGCAAAGAGTAAAGGGAATCTGTCTAGCAGTAAAGATTGTTTTTTACATATGATTCAGTTAACTCTTTCATGAATATAAACATTATGTTTACAAAAGTTTACATTTATTTTAATTATTTATTGTTAACAATATATTGTTTAATGTGTAGTATGGGTTAAGACATATGAGAATATGTATATTTTCTATAACAATAATACACACGCTCGAGGAAAATTGATGATTACTAATAAATTTAAACTAAATTCAGTACTAATCTCCATGATGTTAGCGGCGGGTACTACCGCACAGGCCCAACAAGCTACTGATGAAACTGAAGTAATTAACGTAACAGGAATTAGAGGTTCTCTTGCTAGCGCGGCAAATATTAAACGTGAATCTACTGGGGTAGTTGATGCCATTACTGCAGAAGACATAGGCAAGTTTCCAGATACAAACTTAGCAGAATCTTTACAACGTATAACAGGTGTCTCAATTGACAGAGCCAATAACGAAGGTAACCAAGTTACGGTTCGTGGTTTTGGCCCTAGTTTTAACCTAGTGACTTTGAATGGTCGTCAAATGCCAAATTCGTCAGCATTGGCATCTGCTGGTATCTCTCGAAGTTTTAACTTTCGCGAAATAGGTTCAGAAACCGTTTCTGCTGTAGAAGTACATAAAACTGGTCGTGCCGATATTAACTCGGGTGGCATTGGTGCAACAATTGATATTCAAACAGGTCGACCTTTAGCTTATGGCGGATTTAAAGCTGCCGGAAGTTTAAAAGGCGTGATTGATACCAGTGTTGATACAGGTAGTAAAGTTACGCCTGAAGTTTCAGCTATGGTTAGTAACACCTTTGCTGATGATACTTTTGGTGTGTTATTCGCGGTATCTCATGCTGCTCGTGATAGTCATACAGATCGTGTAGGCACACAAGGTGGTTGGGCTACTGGATATCCAGGACAAGAAAATCCAGATACCAGTGCTATTGATACGACTAGAAATCCAGATTTAAATACTTGGCGTGTGCCTACTGTGGACCTTGATGCACAAGACACTGAGCGTGAGCGTCAAAATGCTCAGTTAGTTTTACAATGGGCGCCTAATGATGACATAACCGCAACATTCGATTATGTGCTTTCTCGCTTAGATGAAAAAAGCACCATGAACCGCACAAGCTTTTGGTTTGATAATGTTCAAACCGGTAAAGCCGATGTAAACGGCACAATCATAAACCCAGCACGTGAAAATGATGAATTAAACTTTTGGGCTTGGGAATATGCCTATAAAACTGAAAATGACTCGGTTGGTTTAAATCTAGAATGGCAAGCGTCTGATAGTTTAAGCTTTGATTTTGATGCGCATCAATCTACTTCTCATGCAAACCCAGGTGGTTTACCTGCCGAAGTGGTAACCAATTTAAAAAATCCATTTGGTGATGCCGCTCCAGTGACTATTAGAGCTGATTTTTCTACTGATATGCCATCTGTTTCATATGATGATTCTGCATTGCCTGGAGGAGCATTTAATAAAGCTAATATAGAAGGTGATTTGTACCAAGAACGTGGATATGAAATTGAAAATACTATCACTCAAATTCAAATTGATGGTCGTTGGGAAAATTTAGATGATGGTGGTTTAGTCGCAATTAACTTTGGTTATTCAAACACTGTTTATGAAGTGGATAGTGATAATATTTATAGTGCAAACTTTGCTCTAGGTGGTGATGAATTAGATTTAACTGGCCTTGATTTAACATTTTCACCGGGTGATATTGGCTTTGAACAACGATCAACCTTTAGTGCCGCGCAGTTTATGGATCTTGTTCGCTCACAAGATAAATACAACCCCGCCAGTCACAGTAGAAATGGTATTGAAGAAGATACAAACGCACTTTACGTATCGTTCGATTTTGACACCGATTTTAATGGCATGCCTTTTACGGCTAATTTAGGTTTACGTCATGAAACTACAGACGTAACATCTTACTCAGTACTTAAGCCTACTATTGGTTTTAACTGGATCACTCCCTTACAAATGTCGGCAATTTTGGCTGACGATGAAGTAACCACAATTTTAGATGGTAAATATAGCCATTATTTACCTAGTATGAATTTAAGTTTAGAAATTCAAGAAGATCTTGTAGCACGTTTTTCTTATAGTAATACGATTGCACGCAGTAATATTGGTTCTATGTTCCCAGCAACTAGCTTAAATCTTCACCGTTCTGGTGGGCCATTTAAAGCATCCGAAGGTAATCCTAACTTATTGCCTTACGAAGCGAAGAATTTAGACTTATCAGTGGAATGGTATTATGACGACGCAAGTTATATCTCTGTCGGACACTTTAGAAAAGAAGTAGATAATTTTATTGCTATTCGAGAGGAAGACCGAGTTATTGAAGGACCCTCTGGACTGTTGACTGACCCGTCAGTTAACCCCAGAGGAAATTGTCCGGAAGGGACGGTCGCTGATCCAATCGCTGCTTGTGTATCTCAACCAACAGATCCGGTGATTACATGGGAATTTTCAGTTCCACAGAATATTGATTCGACTGAAGTGAATGGTTGGGAATTTAATGTGCAACATATGTTTGGCGAAACAGGCTTTGGTGCTATTGCTAACTACACATTGGTTAATGAAACTGACGTATATAACCCATACAGCTTAGTCAATGACTTTGCTTTAACAGGTTTAAGTGATTCAGCCAACTTAGTAGGTTTTTACGAAAAAGAAGACTTTTCTATTCGTGTTGCTTACAACTGGCGTGATGAATTTCTGTTGGCCGGTGGAAATTCCCCAACTTTTACTGAAGCATATTCACAAATTGATGTGTCAGCTAGCTATGACATAAACGATACGGTTTCTGTATTTATTGATGCTATTAATATTACCGATGAAACTACACGTCGCCATGGCCGTTTCTCTAATCAAATTATTGATTTTGAACAATATGGCGCTCGTTACAATGTTGGTGTAAGAGCTTCGTTTTAATCATTCGCAATTTTTAAATAAAAACGATAGGGTAGCCGAAGTTATGGCTACCCTTTTTTATTGGATAAATACAAGGTGAATGCATGTCAAAACCGATTGAGTCAATTGTTATTGTTGGCGGCGGTACTGCTGGTTGGATCACGGCAGGCACTATTGCTGCAAAGTTAAAAAAACAAAATAAAACAGGATTTTCGATTACCTTAATCGAATCCCCTAACGTGCCAACTATAGGTGTAGGCGAGGGTACTTGGCCCACTATGCGTAATACCTTAAAAAAAATGGGTATACGAGAAACAGATTTTATTCGCCAGTGTAATGTGACCTTTAAACAAGGTGCTAAGTTTGCTAAATGGGTAACAGGCGCGCAAGAAGACTTTTATTATCATCCACTGGTTTTACCTCAAGATTTTGATAACTTTAATATGGCTGACAATTGGCAAAATGTTCAGTCTGAACTGTCATTTTCACAATGGGTTTGCCCTCAAGAAGCTATTTGTGAATTAGGTAAAGCACCAAAATTGATTACCACTGCCGAATATTCAGCTATGGCAAACTATGCCTACCACTTAGATGCGGGTGCATTTTCAGAATTTCTAAAAAAACATTGCATAGATAATCTACAAGTAAAACATGTGCTTGACCATGTGCTGCATATTAATAACGCTGAAGACGGCAATATTGTTTCGTTAATAACTAAAGAAAATGGCGAACTTAATGGTGATTTATTCGTAGATTGCACGGGCTTTAAATCTTTACTGTTGGGAGAGAACCAACAGGTGCCGTTTATTTCTTGTGACCATGTTTTATTTGTAGACAAAGCCATAGCGTTACATGTGCCGTATCCTGAAGAGTATAGCCCTATTGCCTCTCATACTATCTCTACTGCACAATCTAATGGTTGGATTTGGGATATAGGTCTACAAAACCGCAGAGGGGTAGGGCATGTATATTCAAGCCAGCATACAAGTCGAGATAATGCTCATCAAGAGTTGATGAATTATGTATCCGAGAGTTTTGCAGCACCAGAAACAATATCGGTAAAAGAGATTGATATTAAAGCTGGTCATAGAGAAGTATTTTGGAAAAACAATTGTGTTGCTGTAGGTCTTTCTGCAGGTTTTTTAGAGCCTCTTGAAGCTTCTGCTTTGGTATTAGTTGAAGTTTCTGCTGAAATGATTGCAGAACAATTACCGGCAAACAGACAAACAATGGAAATTGTGGCCAAACGATTTAATAAAACATTTTTGTACCGATGGGAACGTATCATTGATTTTCTGAAGTTACATTATATGTTGAGTCAGCGTGCAGACAGCCAATTTTGGATTGATCACAGAGATCCACAAACTATTCCAGAAAGTTTACAAGAATTATTAAGTTTATGGCAGTATCACACGCCTTGGCATAATGACTTTGAACATGTTAGAGAAGTATTTCCTGCAGCGAGTTATCAATACGTTTTATATGGCATGGGGTTTAAAACACAGCCTAATCATTTTGGTGTATCAAATCATCAGCAAAAAATGGCCGAGAGCTTGCTAAAAAAGAATCTAGAGCAAACAAAACATTTATTAGATACCCTGCCTAGTAATAGAGAATTATTAAACAAAATCCGTCGTTACGGGTTACAAACGATTTAGTATTATTTTAATAAATAGGAGTCCACATTGGCTGGTTATACAATTTTAGATCCTAAGCAACATAAAGACTTGAGAATTATTACTGAAAGAGGGGCAGAATATGGCGAAAATCTTCATATTGTTCCGGTATTAGCTGATGAGTTAAAAGTCCTAGTAGCTGAATATGCAATTTTTTTTATTAAGGACAATCAAACAGGCCAGTTTGGTCTTAATGTATTAACTGGCTTTGAGCCAGGAGAAAATTTATACCTGCAAAAAAATCTATGGCAAGCTCACTACGTGCCACTGAATTTAGTACGCCAACCATTTATGGTAGGGATTAAAGGAGAGGAGGGAGATAAACCTTCACCACAGAATACATTAGTGACTATCAATTTAGACAGCCCTAGAGTAAATAAAGAAAAGGGTGAAGCTTTATTTGATACAAAAGGGAAATCTACAGATTTTTTAAATAGCATTAATGGATTGTTAGTTAAGTTTGTCCAAGGAATGCCACGCACCCAAGAGTTTATTAATACCCTATTAGCGTTAGAATTATTAATGCCTATTACGTTGAAATTTACTTTGGCTGATGGCGAGAAAAAAAGTTTTAGTGGTTTATATAATATTGATGAAGAAAAGCTTGCGGTTTTATCTGGTAATGAATTACAGAGCTTACATCAAAAAGGGTATTTACAAGCTTGTCATATGATCATTGCATCATTTGGGCAGATACAAAAACTGATTGATTGGAAAAACAACGGATAAATATATCCGTCAAGATGCTTCCAAGAATATATCTAAAAGGTTAAAACTTGGAAGTATAAAAAACTTCCAAGTTTTAACTGCCTATTCGCTGTCTTCAGTTGTATCTGAAGAACTTTGCATATTGGTTCCAGGTTCTGCTTCAACTTCTTCTGGATCAATTTCTATCACTGGTATTGTTTCTTTGAGACTAAAGAAAACACAACTAGGTGATGAATAGTTAGGAACATTATCGTAACTAAATACAGCATAATATTTGGGTTTGTTAGGATTACCAAAGTTATCTAATGTGTATTCATCAGCTCCTCCATACAGTTTGACTCCATCAAATGGAGAACGAGGAGGGTGAAAACAGTTTCGTACTACAAATGACCCCACAAAGTCTTCACTTTTCGGGTTTTTCCATGTAATTTTTACTGAATTATTTTCAATCTGAGTTTGTAAATTTGTGGGAGGGTCCATGGGCGTTTTTAAACGTTCAATATATTCAACAACCAATTTAGGTTGCTGATTATTCATCGCATCGTTTACCCAAGTGACTATTTTATTATCTTGTTCATCTCGATAACTAGAGGTTGCTCTAATCACAAAATAGGCCTGGGCATTTTCTTGATGAGTTTGTTCTAGCTGATTTCGACTGAAGGTATCAAATTCAAAATAATGTTGTTTTTTATTTTTTAACTCGGCATTACTGACTTCATAACCAATATATTGAATACTTTCTCGTTGTTTAATGCTGTCGTAATCAATATCTTCAATTTCTGCTAATTCTACTGTAAATCGAATATCTTTATTACCCGCCAGCGCATTTTGATTGGCTAAAACTAAGTACGCATTAGTAATAACTGTACGTTCAGGATCTGGCATAGAGTGTAAAGCAAAAGCCAATTGACCATAAATCTTATCCCCATTTTCATCATAACCTGTACGTAATTTACCGGCCATATTACCTTGGGTGGATATGGTATGGACACTTGTTGGTGCGACTTCTACTACTTTTGGTTGGCGTGTATAGATGACTTCTAAATTGGGTCGGTAATGAATTCCTGAGCCAAAACGGCCATAACCGATATCGAACTGCATCATTTGTGAATCAGCCCCTTTAGGTAAAGTCGTGGGGCCATCAATGCGGATTAGCACTCTTCCCGTTTTAAGCTGCTCTTGAAGAATGGCGCGTTCTTTCCCATTTAATAGCCAATCACTCCATACTCCTTGTGTAACACGATCTGATTCAATGGTTTGGCCAGAGTGAATAACTTTAGCGTTGGCTATATCGTTATAATCACGAATATTAGGCACACTATCAATATCAAGAAAGGAGATACCCCACTCACCATAAGCTTCTATTTTTGCACTGACACGATTCATCGGATATAACGAAAAACAAGCTTGTTTGATCTCAGCATCGTCTGGTAAGCGGTCAAGAGAAAACTCGATCACTCCAAAACAAACCCCTCGTGATTTATTGACCCCAATAAATAGTGAATTTAGGCCAAAATGTTCATGATTTTTTTCTTCAGTATATTGTCCAACATAACCAATTTGGTTGGCGGGTGGAAACAATATTTTGCTGAATTGTTCATGGGCGAGTAAAGTTTTTAGTTTAAGCTCAGGTGCATAAGGACCTTTTATTTTAGTACTTATCGATACAGCACGAATTTTGTAAAAATACCTTTGACCACTTTTTAATTGAATGTCGTTAAAACTTAAAGATTTAGTAATAGCAATCAGGTTATCGTCACTACAAGGACTCTTGTGTTGAGTATTACGATAAATTTCAAAATACACATCAGCATCAGCGTCATATTCCCATTCAAGCAATGCGTTGTTTTCTGTGACTTCTGTTAAATTGAAGTTTTCTACTCTAGCAGGAGCGGAATCAGAGTAGTTTATGGCAGAACTTAAAGCATGAACTAAAGCAGGAATGTTTTCATTTACACTTTGCGACATGTTTTCCATGTAGTCTGGTATGTTTTTAGTGCCAACTTCTACTACTGCTGCAATAATGCCCTTGCTGTAATAATATTCTCGTCCACTACCATTAATTAGGTTAGTAGGGGGTTTGCCTCGGTGAATACCGTATTTTCTGCCAGTGACCTTTTCAATTTCAAAAGCCATATTGGCACACAAAGTATTAAGATCGGTAGTGTCAATTTCAGCTTCATGATCAAATTTATGGGCAGGAAAAAACACATTGCCTTGTGAATGATAATCTAAGGAAATTGTAATGTTGTTGTGTTCGGCCACAAAATCTCTAATGGCTTGTGTTTCTGGTTCAGAAAACGGGGCTGGTCCACCATAAGTCACAGATGATGGATCTGAACGAGCTTTAAACCTTACACCAAAGTTTCTATTTAAATCGACACCAAAAGTGCCATCTTCATTTTTGCGTCTATTTTTACGCCAAAATGAAAAGTGGGTACGAGAATACTCAAAACCATCTGGGTTTAAACACGGCACTATATACAATGTGTTTCGGGTTAACGCATCTTGTAATTTGGGATTAAACTGATAATTATCAATTATGTATTTAATAAAATTATTGGCTAACTCTATGCCGATCCATTCTCGAGCATGGATCGTTCCTGTATATAATAATGCTGGTTTTTTATGAGCATTATTTACATCTAAGCTAATGGTAGCTAACATAATCGGGCGACCTTCCCAAGTGTCACCAATATTTTGGACTTTTATTAAGTCCGGGTAATCTTGACTAGCTTGCTGTAAAAATTCTATTGTTTGTTTATATGAAAAATATTGTTTCTTCATGTTTTCACTTTTATTAAGAAATAGTAAGTTTAAATTCTTGCCAAGCGCTTAAAATTTGTAACACCTTCTTTTCACCAATATTTTTTACTTCGTAAAACTCATCACCATTATTTTCAAGGGTATGGTTAATCGTAGAAATATCTAAGGTGTCAAAAATAATGGTAATTTGTTTTTTACCAAAACCTTTAATGCTAGCAAAAAAATCTTTTAAGGTTTCAGTAGAATACTCTAATGGGGCGGCACTTTCAGGCTCTATTTCAGGCTCTATGTTAAGTTCAGATTCATCACCATCGAGTACTCCAGAAATAAGTGCTTTAGCGGGTTCTTGAATTGCCATTTCAGATAGCTTTTTCTGTTTGTTTTTTTGATAATTATCCTGTCGATTCCAAATATCACTAGGCCATTCTTCTGACTTTGTGTCTTGGGTATCAACAATTGGATAATGATCATCATCTAATTGGGTGAACAATTCCCCACCATCGCAGCTAGGATAGACCTGTTTACCGAACGTAATATAACGCATAGTACGTAGAACAGACGAACTTATTTTACTTAATTCTTCCCAGTTATACAGTGGAATATGTGGGATCTTAAAACGACCATTAGATAACTTCCACATTATATACTGCCCAATCCAATCTCGAATGTATGGAAAAGCGGCGAATGCAGTCGCACATTCTAAAATTCGATATTTACCATCAACACCTACAGCCACATCACATGCCCAGTATTCGGCATTAGCCACTTTTGATACTTTGACTGCAAGGTCAAGTACTTCTTTAGGTACATCCTGATAATCCATAGAGCCACCTTGGCTGGTGTTTGTTAACCACTCTCCTTCAGGGGGACGACGCCAAAATGCACAGACAGGTTTATGCCCGACTAACATCACTCGAATATCAGCAGCCATAGGTACAAAGTCTTGTAAGTATACGGGGTAATATTTTTTTGTATCTAATAAAGAGCGGGCTTCTTTGTAACTATCAACCTTGTGTACAAAATAGCCGCCATAATTAGATGGCCCGTAAGATTTTTTAATAATTTTAGGGTAAGTCGTTTTCTTAAGAAAACGATCAGCTTCATTTGTTTCGTAAAAAATATGGGTTTTCGGAATAGGGATATTATATTTTTCACATAATTGTGTAACGTTTTCTTTTGATTTGTTAGCAAACTGAGTATCTAATGAGGGGATAAATTGTACATTAGGTAAAGCTAAACTGATTTCTCGAAATGTTTCGTAGGCTGTGGCAGGAATATTGCCAATTAACACATCTATATTTTTCTTTTTCACTTCTTTAATAAAACGTTTTTTATCATTCCGCCAATGATAGGTGACCGTTTCTATTTTATCGGGCCAACCCCTGAAATTAGATTTATCAAAGAATCTCATAACATGATCTAAATATAACAATCCAATTTTAGGTAGTTTTTTATTTTTTTTGCTCATCAGGAGGCCTCTTCAACTGTGCGTTCTATTAGTTTAACAATTTTATCAATTTTTAGTTGATTGAAATTCAACCCTATTTCTTCTTGTTCAGGGGTGGCAAAGGCCGGAATACCATTTACTTCTAATACTACATATTCTTCTGCATCTAGATCGTATAGTAAATCAACACCAGCAATTTCTAAACCTGTGACTTTAGCTGCTTTTAGGGCTAACTCAATTACATCATCATCTGGTTCTCGTAGTATTATAGAGCCTCCAGTGGTGATGTTGGTTTTCCAATCATCAGAAGGGGCACTTCTGCCGTAACAGCCTACAAACTGACCATCAACAATATCAACTCGGTAATCAGTTTTGTCATAGTTTATAAATTTTTCTAGATAAAAGTGTTTCATATCGATTCGATTAAGAAATGGTATGAGTACATCAAGTGAACGTTCGTCTTCGATTTTAACAATACCGTTTCCCCCCCAACCATCTGTGGGTTTATATACTACGTGTCCTTCCCATTCGCGCACAGTACTCTTAAGAAGAGGAATATCAACATGGCTAATTAATCTATATTCAGCAGTGCGGATATTAGCTTGGTTTAGCATATGTGCAGTTAAAAATTTATCTTCTGTGATAGCAAATGATTGATAATTGTTAAGGGTAGGGACAGCCTTACTTAAGGCTTGATACATATATACTTGAAATGGTGACTGTTCTCCTGCGTTATATGAGAAAAATGCGGATAAATCTTCCATTACTGTACCATTACAGAGCATTTCTCCTCCGCTGGCACTGGCATTCGCTAAGTTTAATCCGGTAATAGTATGGATATTCTTTTGTTTTAATAAATTGACTATTTGTTGCTGTATTTCACTGCCACCACCATTTTGGTACATCCACATACCAATTGTCGGTTGAGTACCAGAGTTAACCCCACTTTTACTACTCATTATTCACTCTCCGATTTTCAATATACTTTTTTAATATGGCTAGTATTTTGCTTTTTAGTTTTTTGACTGCATCATGAACCCTATTTTGAGTCAAATGCAATTTCAAACTTACAGAGCAATTTTAAAGCCATGGAGGTGTTTGTTGTCTGAAAAAAAAAGACGAAACCATTTATATGTAAGCTTTATACGTTAAGTTTAATGATGAAATGTGACGGTATGATTAAGTTTCTGAGGGTTTTATTCTATTTTTAAGCTTAGTATATATAGGTTTAATTTAATCTGAAACAAGTCACTAAAGTGTCATGTTTCGTAACTAAAGTGAAAACCTTGCTGCACTATAATGGTGCGCATCTGGCCTTATTTAAGGCGAGGTAATTTAAGTTAATGCTTTTTTTACAAGTTATTGGCCTTAATTACGGTATTTGTTATTTTTAATCAATTTTTGGATGGTGGATTAGCTGTGAATTTTTCAGAATTAGAGAAAATTATTAATATAAATTCATTCACTGGTAACAAAGTTGGTGTGGATAAGAATGGCGACATTTTTGCTCATTGGATGGAGGTTTTAGGATTTGAAACCAAAGTATTTACCAGAGAGTTACTGGGTAATCATTTATTATTTAAGTCTCCGGTAGAGGATGGCAAAAAACGGGTTTTGCTATTAGGACACTTAGATACTGTGTTTCCGCCAGGCGTCTTTGAAACATTTTCCGAAGATAAAGACTGGATATACGGACCAGGTGTTTGTGATATGAAAGGTGGAAATATCGTAGCATTAGAGGCATTACGCCAAGTTAAACTTCAACAAGGAGGCATCACTAATATCGATATGCTGTTAGTCAGTGATGAAGAAACAGGCAGTGAAGATAGTAAACCTCTCACTGAAAAACTGGCTAAGGACTATGATGTCTGTTTTGTTTTTGAAGCTGCTGGGCTTAATCATGAGGTGGTGATTGGACGAAAAGGTGTAGGCACCTTCACTATTCATTTAACTGGGAAAGCTGCTCATGCTGGTAATCATTATTTAGATGGCGCTAATGCCAACCTTGCTGCGGCACATTTAATTATTGCGCTTACTGACTTAACCAATATAAAAGCAGGTACCACAGTTAATCCAGGCAAGATAAGTGGAGGTATTGGCGCAAATACCATTTCGCCAAATGCAGAAATTGTCGTCGAAATTAGATATACACAAGCTTCTGAAAGAGAACGTTTATTAACCGCTCTACATGACTTATGTGAAACTATTTTTGTGCAAGGCGTTACTGCTACTTTAACTGGTGGGATCCAACGTGATGTGATGCAAAGTTCTAGTAATCAAATGACTTTATTAGCATCTGTAGCAGGGATATTAGGTTATCCACTGAAAACTGAAAAGCGTGGTGGAGTGAGTGACGCAAATATTGTTTCGTCACAAGGTGTGGCAACTTTAGATGGTTTTGGACCATTTGGTGATGGTGACCACACAATACTAGAACGAGCTAATAAGGCTAGTTTTGATAAACGTATCGCTGAAATGAGTAAAATTTTATTGGCTTTAAATGCTTATAAAGAGACTTAATTGATTACTCTGGTTTGGGACAACGTTTACTAATACGTTGTTTCCAAGCTTTTTTTACAGACAAACGCCATAAAAAATTCAGTAGTAAATAACCAACCGCACTAAATATTATTGAACAAACTATACAGCCCAGTAAAAACGTTGGGCCTATAGTTTCCATACTTTGTATTACCCAATCCCAACTTAGTTCAAACGCAAACTCTTGTGGCGGATGGCCCATTATCGCTGCACCTACTAAATAAGCGCCATAAAATACTGGGGGCATAGTAAAAGGATTGGTTAGCCAAACAGTGGCAATAGAAAAAGGTAAGTTAACTCTTAATGGAATAGCAAAACCGGCAGCTAACCACATTTGAAAAGGAACAGGCCAAAAAGCAAAAAATAATCCAAGGGAAAAAGCGCCAGCGGCAGAGCGTCGGTTTAAGTGCCATAAGTTTGGGTCGTGTAACAAGGTACCAAAAATAGAAAGAATTTTTTGATCCTTTACTTTTTGGTGATTGGGTAGAAACCTCTTAATAAACTTTTTCAGAATAATTCTCTATACTTAAATTTCTATTGAAGAAATGGATTTCAATGTGTGTCTACTATGACGGGTAAACTTTTCACTTTTATTGCAGGTTCATTTTCTTGCTTATTTTGGTCAAACCTACCATCCATTTTTACTGCGTGTTGTATTTTTGTTATTTTTTGTTTTACTGCCAACAAGTATCCAAGGTTTTCCTGTTTCATCATTGGCATTGTATGGATGGCGAGTGTAGGACATTGGCAATGCTCTTTGCAACTGTCTTCGAGTGAAATTTCTCAACAAATACGGGTAACTGGACAAATAACCAGTCTTATACATGAAAAAAATAATCTTAGATTTAACCTAAATGTAACTCATATTGATCAGAATAAGCTGCTATTTAAGCGTATTATTAGGTTGAGTTGGCAGCAACCACTTTGGCAATTAGCGCAAGGTCAAGAAGTCAGTTTACTGGTTAAACTTAAGCCAAGTCATGGCTTGGCTAACGAAGGGGGCTTTAATTATCAGCAATGGTTATTTAGTGAAGGTATCCAAGCTACAGGTTATGTAAAAGCATCTGACTCAAACCTTTTAGTTGTAAAAAATATCAGCATACGGCAAATGGTTTTAGATAAAATATTACAATTAAATCTAACCGAAGAAAAATGGATTATCGCTCTGACTATTGGTTATAGGGGGTTACTCGAAGTTAATGATTGGGCTTTAGTTCAAAAAACAGGCATTGCACATTTAATTGCAATATCTGGTTTACATTTAGCCTTAGTCGCCAGTTTAAGTTATTTCATTTTAACCATAATATTTGGATTATTGATTAGTCGTTTTTTCTTTTTACACAAAATTAATGTCCATACTATAGGTATATTTTGTAGTCTATTTAGTACTTTTATGTATTCAGCTTTAGCGGGGTTTGGTTTACCCACTTTAAGAGCATGGATCATGTTGCTGTTATTTAGTTACTTCTTCCTGCTCAATAAAAATTTGTCTTCAATTAAAGTGTTATTGATGGGCATAAGTTGTTTTATTTTATTGTTCCCACTGAGTCTATTTGGTGCCAGCTTTTGGTTAAGTTTTTCAGCTGTGATTATTATTTGGTTTGTGTTTTGGCGTTGGCCGGTGACAACTAATGGGTTTTCATTAACAACCGCTATTACCAGTATGTTACGGATTCAATTGGGTTTGAGCTTACTTATGTTACCCATAGTCGCTTGGCAGTTTGCATATATTTCTTTTATCTCTGCATTGATTAATTTATTTGCTGTACCTATAGTGACACTGTTAATTGTGCCTTTATGTTTACTGGCTGTTATTTGTTTGTTTATTAATGTAGCTGTGTCGACTTTCATATTTGAAATTATTAATCTTGTACTGCAAAAATCAATAATATTTTTACAGCATGTTGGCAATTTAACTTGGGCTGTAATTGATATTTCTGCAGTACCGATATTTGTCTGGGGATTTTCTATCCTCGCCTTATTATTACTGTTAGCACCAAAATTATTTGTTAGAAAAACGTATTTAGTCCTTTTAGTGATGCCCTTATTTAGTTATTTCTTATCTAGTCAATCAGAAGATTGGCAGATCAATGTGTTAGATGTAGGGCAGGGAGTGTCGGTATTACTCACTAAAAATGAGCGAGCTTTACTATATGATGTGGGTGCAAGATACCCAAGCGGTTTTAATATGGCAGATAGCGTAATTTTGCCAATTTTAAAAGCCAAAGGCATTAACAATATTGATATTGTGTTTATCAGTCATGGTGACAATGACCATGCTGGCAGTCTTAAAGTATTACAGGATAAAATTAGCATTACAGAAACTATTACTAATCAAGACAGCTGTCGTAAAGGTTACCTAAAAAAATGGCAAGATTTAAACATTCAGGTGTTATGGCCAGAAAATCCTTCTGGATTTAGTGATAATAATGGTTCTTGTGTGATTAAATTTTCAGACGCGGACTTCAGTGTTTTACTAACGGGTGATATAGATAAATCTATCGAAGGGCACTTAGTGGATGTGTATGGGGATAAATTAAAAGCGAATATTTTGTTAGCTCCACACCATGGTAGTAATACTTCTTCCTCAAAAGAGTTTATAAAAATGGTAAAACCTGAGCATGTGATATTTAGCCAAGGATTTATGAATCGTTGGCGTTTCCCAAGATCTGAAGTGGTTACGCGTTACAGTCTGGCAGGGCCAAATATTATGCAATATTCGACTTCTGAAGTGGGACAGGTGCGTTTTACTTTTAAGCATGGCTCACAACCATTAGTAGATGTTCTAACTTTCAGAACGGATTTATATCCTTATTGGTATGCAAATATGCCCACTTGTTGTTCTAACGGTGGCTTATTTAGTCAAATATCTTATTGATCCTTTAGGATTTTACTTTCACAAGTTACACTAGACATAGTTTATTTATAACCTCACAGATAATTATTAATACATGAGCAAAACTACCCCTTTGGATAATCTAAATTCAGATAAAATATTTTCCCGTTTTAGTCAATATCTTAAAGATTTTAAAGGCGCTTTTTTCATTGCTGTCATTGGAATGATTGGCTATTCGGCTATTGATGTCGCTGTGGTTGCCCAGTTAAAACCAATAGTAGATGAGAGTCTAGGTAAAGGGGATTATCAATATTTGCGAATGGCGGCGTATTTTATTGTACCGATTTTTATTTTACGGGGAATATTAAATTTCCTCGGAACGTATACAGTGGCGTGGATAGGTAATCATGTAGTGATGCAAATGCGCCAACAATTATTTAATCGTTATATACATTTACCTGTTTCTTTTCATGATAATACCGGAACCGGCGCACTGATTTCTAAAGTTATGTATGACACAGAACAAGTGTCGATAGCTGCTGGCAAAGCACTGTTAACCTTAGTAAGAGATGGTGCCTTTGTCATTGGTTTATTGTTTTCTATGTTCTACTATTCTTGGCAGTTATCACTTATATTCGTTCTTATTGGTCCTGTTGTAGCCGTTATTGTGTCTGTGGTTAGCAAACGATTTAGAATTGTCAGTAAAAGAATTCAACAAGCAATGGGAGGCTTAACATCTTCTGTAGAACAGGTATTAAAAGGACACAAAGTTGTATTAATGTTTGGCGGTCAAAAATTTGAAGATGAGGTTTTTTACGCTAAGAATAATGATAATCGTCAACAGAATATGAAGTTAATAGTGGCTAGAATTCTTAGCGTGTCGTCTATTCAAGTGATCGCTTCTGTTGCTTTAGCAGTTGTTTTATATATTGCTAGTTTTCCAGATTTAGTCGACTCCCTCACTCCTGGCGTATTTGTCAGTGTGGTAGTGTTTATGACTATGTTGTTAAAACCGTTAAAACAATTAACCACAGTCAATAGTGAATTCCAAAGAGGTATGGCGGCTTGTGCTAGTATTTTTGAAGTATTAGATCAACAAGTTGAAGAAGATAAAGGCACTCATACCATTGATCGAGTAGAAGGTAAAATTGAGTTTAGAAATGTCACTTTTAGTTATCCAACCAAAGAAGATGCCACTCTTAAAAATATCTCTTTTTCAGTAGAAAAAGGCCAAACCTTAGCTTTAGTTGGCCGTTCAGGTAGTGGTAAGTCAACTATCTCTAGCTTGCTCACCCGTTTTTATAACAATCAGCAAGGTGAAATTTTATTAGATGATATTTTACTCAAAGATATTCCCCTAACAGATTTACGTCGACAGTTTGCTTTAGTGTCGCAACATGTAGTGTTATTTAATGACACCATAGCCAATAACATTGCTTATGGCTCTATAGATAAAGTGAGTCGTGAGCAAATTATGCAAGCCGCTAAAACTGCTCATGTTCTTGAGTTTTTAGAGTTACTTCCTGACGGTTTAGACACTATGGTGGGTGAAAACGGCTTTATGTTATCTGGTGGCCAACGTCAACGATTGGCCATTGCTAGAGCTTTATTACTGGATGCGCCTATTTTAATTTTAGACGAAGCCACATCAGCCTTAGATACAGAATCTGAAAAACTGATACAAGATGCCCTTGATAAACTTCAGCAAAATCGCACCAGTATAGTGGTGGCCCACAGGTTATCGACTATTGAATCTGCTGACCAAATTTTAGTAATTGATGATGGTCAGGTGATTGAAAGAGGCACACATGCCAGCTTGTTAGCACAAAAGGGTGCCTACTCACAATTGCATAGTTTACAGTTTGGTGAGGAGTAGACAGAAGTGAGTTGGATCAACAAAGTCTGGTATTCTCCGAGTTGGTATCATTGGCCAATTGTTATTTTTTTATTACCACTTACAGGCGTGTTTTGGGCTTTATCAGCAACTAGGCGTTGGGCATTTGTTAAAGGTTTCAAATCTTCTCAAAGTATTTCTGTGCCTGTCATTGTGGTGGGCAATATTAGTGTGGGTGGCAATGGTAAAACACCATTAGTGGTGTATTTAGCAAACCGGCTTAAACAAGAAGGCTATCATCCTGGAGTGCTTAGTCGTGGTTATGGTGGTAAAAGTAAAGTTTATCCATTCACGGTGGAAACTAACAGTTCGGCAAATATAGTCGGTGACGAACCTATATTAATGAAACAACATATCAATTGCCCGTTAATGGTCGACCCCATTCGAGCTCGGGGGGCAAAAGCATTAGTAGATAAACATAATTGTGACGTGATCATTTGTGATGATGGTTTGCAACATTACGGTTTACAAAGAGATATAGAAATTGTGGTAGTAGATGGTCAAAGACGTACAGGTAATAATGTATTATTACCGGCTGGACCATTAAGAGAGGGGCGCTGGCGTTTACAACAGGCCGATTTTGTCGTGCTCAATGGTGGTAAAGTTGAACATAATGAATTTTTAATGTCACTTGAATCCGGTCGCTTAGTGAATGTTAAACAAGCCAATAAAAGTAAGTCTATTGCTGATTTACGAACACCTGTGATAGCTGCCGCAGCAATTGGCAATCCACAACGCTTTTTTGATTCACTGCTACAAAAACAAGTTAGACTTAAGCAATGTTTAAGTTTTGTTGATCATCATAAATTTACTGCAAAAGACTTACCTAAAGAATGTGTGATCATGACTGAAAAAGATGCAGTGAAGTGTATTGATTTTGCATATGAAGACTGGTGGTATTTACCTGTTAGAGCAAAATTACCTCAACGATTTGACACTGAACTGCTGGCCCGGTTAAAACAAGTCACAGTTGCTAAAAAGTAATAAGGATAAATAATGGCATTTGATAAAAAACTGTTAGATATAGTAGCTTGCCCTGTATGTAAAGGTAAGTTGATTTATAAAGCAAACGAATCACAGTTAATTTGTAAGTTTGACCGATTGGTTTATCCCATCCGTGAAAACATCCCTGTTTTACTTGAGTCTGAAGCAAAACAATTGAGTAGCGAAGAGATCGAACAATTATTGGCTTAACTAATTATTATTACTATCTGTAATCATCCGTAATAAGAGAATCAACAAATATGCAATTTAGTGTCATCATTCCAGCAAGGTATGCTTCTACACGTTTTCCGGGTAAACCTTTAGTTGAAATAAAGGGTAAACCTATGGTTCAACATGTTTATGATAGAGCCGTTGAATCTGGGGCTAATAATATAATAGTCGCTACAGATGATGCGCGGATCGCAAAAGTTGTTCGTGATTTTGGTGGCCGATATTGTATGACCGGCTCACATCATGAATCTGGCACTGAAAGGTTGGCAGAAGTAGTGGAAATGGAAAACCTTTTATCCCATGAATTAGTAGTTAATGTGCAAGGCGACGAACCTTTTATTCCTGCTGAAAATATTCGCCAAGTAGCGGCCAATTTACATACACATCAAGCGGCTGAAATGGCTACCCTGGCAGTTAAAATTACTGATGTTGAAGAAGCTTTTAACCCCAACTCAGTGAAAGTGGTGGTAGATAAGTTAGGTTATGCACTTTATTTTTCTCGGGCAACAATCCCTTACGATCGTTCTCGCTTTTTAGATTCAGATGATATCGATGAAATAGGCGACTTCTATCTGCGTCATGTAGGCATATACGCTTATCGGGCTGGCTTTATCAATCAATACGTTAATATGTCTCCCTCTGGATTGGAACAAATTGAATCTTTAGAGCAATTACGGGTTTTGTGGCATGGTCATAAAATTCATGTAGAAGTGGCAAAAACCTCACCACCACCAGGCATAGACACCCCAGATGATTTAGCCCGTATTTTAGCTTTAGATAATAAATAACATACCTGTTAAAAGGAAATATTATGAAAACAGTGGTCATTACCGGTGCCAATCGAGGTATAGGTTTAGAGTTTGTAAAACAATATTTAATTTTAGGCTATAAGGTCATCGCTTTATGCCGTAACAGCAGTGACGAATTGACAAAATCTGGTGCACAAGTTGTCGATAAAGTGGATGTAGGAAACCCTGAATGTTTAGCAAAAGTATTGCCTGCTTTAGGTGATATTAAAATTGATGTATTGATAAATAATGCCGGTGTATTTAGTAATGAAACATTAACTGATATGTCTGTTGCGACCATGGAGTATCAATTAAGAGTCAATTCAATGGGTCCTGTGTTAGTCACTCAATTATTGAAATATAAATTAGTAAAAGGGGCAAAAGTCGCTTTAATTACTAGCCGTATGGGATCTGTAACAGATAATACCTCCGGGGGCTATTATGGATACCGTATGTCTAAAGCTGCACTAAATGCAGCTGGAGTTTCATTAGCTCATGACTTAAAAGACTTTGGTGTGTCAGTAGCTTTATTGCATCCAGGTTTTGTACAAACCGAAATGGTTAACTATAACGGTGATATATCAGCAGCCGATTCGGCCAAAAAATTGATTCAGCGTATCGAAGAATTAAATCTAACAAATTCAGGAACTTTTTGGCATTCAAATGGTGAAGTCTTGCCTTGGTAGGCAATTAAATAGGCAATTAAATAGGGAATTAAAAATGGTTAAAAGATCGTTGGTTGCTGTATTCAGTTTGTTATTAAGTTTTCAAACTTTGGCTAATTGGCAAACCCTTCAGCCAAAAGGTGAAGCCACTGCTCGACATGAAAGTGGCTTAGTGGCTTTTCAGGATAAAGTATATGTGATTGGCGGTCGTGGAATAAAAGCCGTTGATATCTATGATCCAGCCAACAACACTTGGTCTCAAAATAAACCTACTCCCATTGAATTTCATCATGTCACACCATTAAGTGTGGGTAATAAAATATTATTAGTAACAGGTCTGACAGGACAATATCCTAAAGAGCCGCCCCTTAGTCATGTGTGGGAATATGATCCAGTTACTGATGTTTGGACTGAAAGTTTTGAAATCCCGAAAAATCGCCGAAGAGGAGGGGCTGGTGTTACTGTTCACCAAGGTAAAGTCTATATTGTTGGAGGTATAAAACTCGGGCATACCAGTGGTACATCTAATATGGTGGATGTATACGATCCTAAAGCTAAAACATGGAAAGTGTTAACTGATTCGCCACATATTCGAGATCATGCCAATGCAGCTATTTTAAATGGGAAATTAATTGCCTTTGGTGGACGAAATAGTAGTTACCATGAGCCTGAAGAGTTTGGTGCTTTTATGCGTGAAGTAAACGATAAAGTAGATATCTATGATATAGAAAAAGGCATATGGAAAACCTTAAAATCTCGTTTACCTATCCCAACTGCAGGTGCAGGTGCTGTGGTATATAAAGACAGTTTATATTATGCAGGGGGAGAGCATGCACCTAAAGCTGCTAATAACAGAACTGTATCATTTGATTTAACGTCAAAAACGTGGAAGGAAGAAGGTAAATTAAAACGGGGCCGTCATGGTACTAATGCTGTCTTGATTGGTAATAAAATTTATATCGCCATGGGCAGTGGCAATAAAGGTGGTGGACCTGAGTTAAACTCGATTGAAGTGTTTACCATTAAGTAATTTATGTAAATTTATAGCAAGAGCACCTAAAAGGTGCTCTTTTTTTTATCCGCTGGATCGTTCTGAGTGCATAGTTCTTTAAAGGGATTGGTATTACAGCTCATTACATAAGTTAAATGCAGCTTGTTGATGTTGTTGTCTTAGCTCTACCAGATCACCTGCTAACATTTTACCTTCTTTTACTAGCCATTGTCCTTTACACATCACTGCATCTGCTTGGTGAGCACCACATAAAACTAAAGCGGCTAATGGATCATGACTCCCAGAAAAGCGGAGTTCGTCTAATTTAAATAAAGCAAGATCAGCTTGTTTTCCCACTGCTAGTTCACCAATGTCGTCCCTGCCAATTACCTGTGCTGACCCTTTTGTGGCCCAATATAAGGCATCTAAATGTGTCACTTGATCAGCTGAATACCGTAATCGGTTAATCAGTAATGCTTGACGAACTTCTTGCATCATATTGGAGCCATCATTAGAGGCGGAACCATCTACTCCCAGACCTACTTTTACCCCTGCTTGTTGTAATTCCTTGGTACGACAGATACCCGATGCCAAAATCATATTTGAAGAAGGGCAATGACATATTCCCACTTTTGCTTGGCCTAAACGTTGTATTTCTGAATCATTAAAATGAATACCATGGGCTAGCCATACGTCACTGGCTAACCAATTGACGGACTCAAGGTAATCCAAAGGCCGTAATCCAAACTTTTCTAAACAGAAATTATTTTCGTCTTCTGTTTCTGCTAAATGAGTATGCAACATAACTCTGTGTTGTCGTGCTAACTTGGCGGTTTCTATCATTAATTCTGTAGTCACAGAAAAGGGCGAGCAGGGGGCTAAAGCAATATTTAACATAGAGCCCGTTTCAGACTGATGGTAAGTGTCAATTAATCGTGCAGAGTCTTGCAATATTTGTTGATCAGTTTGCACTGTTTGTTGTGGCGGTAGACCACCGTCTTTTTCACCTAAGCTCATAGAACCGCGGGTCAGGGTGACACGGCAACCAACTTTAGCACTGGCATTGACTTGAATATCTATTGCTTCATACAAAGCATCGGGAAACAAATAATGGTGATCAGCCACAGTTGTACAGCCAGATAAGACTAACTCGGTTAAACCCACTTGAGTGGCCAATGACAACATATTAGGTTGTAACTTAGCCCATATAGGGTAGAGGGCTTTTAACCAAGGAAATAAAGACTTGTTAATGGCTGCAGGTAACGCGCGAGTTAAGGTTTGATACAAGTGATGATGGGTATTAACTAGTCCTGGTAATAACACATGTTGTCTAGCATCAAACACTTGATGGATAGGGGTGATAGGTGTTCTATTTTTAGCCACTAATTCGATAATTAGACCGTTTGCTTGGTCAATCACTATGCCGTTACTAGCATCTTCATTGTTAGCGGTAAAGTGGCTAAGTGGATGTTTGATCCATAAAATATTTGATGATGTTGTCAAAACAATCTCCTAAAAATAATACTTAATTTAAAGTGAAATGAAGGAATTGTTTGCTGTGTGCCAAGCCTTAGATTATGTCTATGACTAAGTAAAAAGATAAACACGCAAACAATGTCACTCAGTAAAATAACTGAGGTCATTTTTAGCAGTGACTTGCGTGTTAATCTGCTATCAGTATTTTTACCTGTATGCCGAGCTTATTCAATGATTATATGATAAATAATTTAAATTAAAGATGCTCTCTAATAACCACAAAGTGGTCGACAAAATAATTAAGAAAAGTTCGTATTTGAAGAACCTTGCAATAGCATCTGTAGTATAGCAATATATAGCATAATGTAGCACTTTGGGTGTTTGAGGTAACAATGGGTATAGTGAAAATTTCTGATTCACTGCATGAAGAAGTACGAAAAAACAGTGCCGTAATGGAGCGGTCTATTAATTCCCAAGCTGAATTTTGGATGAAGATAGGGCGACTAGCGGAACAAAATCCAACATTAAGTTATACGGATATTCTGGAGCGGGAAATGATTAATCAAAACGTGGCTTCAGCTAGGTTGGTTAATGAATAATATTAAATCAGCAGATGAAATTATATTAATGCGAGAGTCTGGCAAGTTGTTAGCACAGGTTTTTGATGCATTAGATAAATATATTGAAATTGGTCGCACTACCCTTGAGATAAATGATTTTGTTGAAGATTTTATTATCCAAACATTAAAGGCTAGACCTGCAAGTAAAGGGCAATACGGATATGAATATGTATTAAACTCATCGATAAATGAAGTGGTTTGTCATGGTGTGCCATCTTCCGGTAAAAAATTAAGAAATGGTGACATAGTCAATATCGATATTACCCTAGAAAAGAATAGTTTTATCGCTGATAGCAGTAAAATGTATGCAATGGGTAATATTTCGCCTATTGCTAAAAAGTTAATCGATGTTACCTATCAAGCAATGTGGAAAGGTATAAAATGTATTAAGCCCAAGGCAAAGCTTGGCGATATTGGTCATGCAATCCAGTGTCATGCTGAAGCAAACGGTTTTAGTGTGGTACGAGATTATTGTGGACATGGCATTGGTCGAGAAATGCATGAAGAGCCTCAAATCTTACACTTCGGAAAACCTAATACTGGGTTAATTTTAGAAGAGGGGATGGTTTTCACTGTTGAGCCAATGATTAATCAGGGCACCTATAAAACTAAACAAAAACGAGATGGGTGGACAGTAGTGACAAAAGATAGAAAACTATCAGCCCAGTGGGAGCACACTATTTTGGTGACCCCAACAGGTTTTGAAGTGTTAACTTTACGCTCATCAGAAAATCATATCTAATAAATAAATGACCAATCAGCGATAAATTATAAACGCAAAATTAGCCGCTAGAATGAAAAAATAATGGTTTGCTTTTAGTTCTTTCAATATTAAGTTTATGCTTGGTGTAAAGGTATTTTACTGACAACCAATCCATTGACATCAGCGTAAAGCCAATTATTAGGCTCTATCCTTGTAGATAAAAAATCGACAGTTTGGTCAGTATCACCAAAGCCTCTTTTAAAAGTACTTCTGGGCACACAGCCCAAAGCCATTACACCTAATGGCATTTCTTTTAGTATTTCAATATCACGGACACAGCCATTTACCACTATGCCTTGCCAATCATTTTTTATGGCATTGTCAGCCATAATGTCACCAATAAAAGCAAACTTTTTACTAGCAAACCCATTTATAACTAATACTTTTCCCTTACCTGAGGTTTTTAATAGTTCTACTGCTTTAGAATTATCTTCTGGGCAAGTAACTGTGACAGCTTGTCCGTAAAACTTAGAGTTACCGCCATAATGAAATAAGCCGCTTTCTGCCACCTCTACTTGATCTCTGTGCTCATCAAATATATCCGGAGTGGTGAATTCGAATGGTGTTTGTATATTTGTCATAGTGGTCTTTATAGTTATTTGAATTAAAAAATTATCATTATTTATGATTGATTTAAACCAATGCCTTTAAGAATGATATCGGAAATAGATTGGGTAATTTCGGCTACATCATGCTCTTCATATTCCAGCTTATTCATGACTAATAATACTTCAGCTTGATAATCTGCATAATATTGGGTGCTCGACCAAATATGAAATAATAAGTGGTTAGGATCAACCTTATCTATTTTTTTTGCATCAACCCACTGTTGGATGAGTTGGCATTTTGATCTCACCCAAGGACGAGTATTTTTTCGTAAATAATCTGCCAAATAGGGGGCACCTCTAATGATTTCTGAGGCAAATAATCGAGATTGTAGAGGTTGGTTGATAGCCAACTGAACTTTATTTTTAATGTAATTATGTAAAACAACGGCCGGATCATCATCTACAGTGACATTGTCTAAGCCTAAGTTCCAATGACTGATTATTCGCTCGAGTACCGCTTCGTATAAGGTATCTTTATTTTTAAAATAATAGTGCACATTGGCTTTAGGCAATTCTGCTTTTTGTGCAATCATATTGATACTAGCACCGTCATAACCTAATTTTGAAAACAGCTCTTCAGCTGAATTAAGAATTTTTAGCTTATTTATCTCACGAGCCAACTCTTTTTTATTCTGTTTAATAGTGACTGTCATTATATTACTTTGTTATTCCAATATTGACATTATACCCATGTAATCAGGGACTTAACTAGGGCTAAAGTGTGTATGCCAGTGCTCGGCGATATCTATTCGTCTCGCGAACCATACATTCTGATGGGATTTTGCATATTCAATAAAACGCTCGAGAGCTTTTAAACGTCCGGGACGACCAATGAGCCTACAGTGCAAGCCAATAGACATCATTTTCGGACTATTATCACCCGCAGGATCACCTTCAGCATAAAGTACATCAAAGCTGTCTTTTAAGTAATTAAAAAACTGATCGCCTGCATTAAATCCTTGTACTGCAGCAAATCTCATATCATTGACATCAAGAGTGTAGGGTACGATTAATTGGTCTTTACCCGCTACTTTTTTCCAAAAGGGTAGGTCGTCGCTGTAGTCGTCTGCGTCATACATAAACCCACCTTCTTCAGCTACCAGTTGCCCTGTATTTGGGCTTGTACGACCTGTGTACCAACCTAATGGTCTTTGCCCTGTAATGTCTTTAATAATATCTATTGCTTGCTGCATATGCTGACGTTCAGTGTCAATATCGACATTCTGGTAGTTGATCCACCTTAAGCCATGACTACAGATTTCATGTTCGGCGTCTGCGAAGGCTTTAGCCATTTCAGGATAGCGCTTCAGAGCCATAGCCACGGCAAATACAGTGATTTTAATATCGTATTTAGCAAACAACTTTAAAATTCGCCACACACCGGCTCGGCTGCCATATTCGTAAATAGACTCCATACTCATATGGCGGTCTTCAACATGGGGGGCACTGACTATTTCAGATAAAAAGGTTTCAGCTTGTGCATCACCATGTAATACACAATTTTCTCCGCCTTCCTCGTAGTTCATTACAAATTGCAACGCTATCCTTGCTTGATTAGGCCATTTGGGATGCGGTGGCGTTTTACCGTAACCCACAAGATCTCTAGGGTAATCTGTATAGGGGTTTTGCTCTTGCTTGCTCATGGCTTAATCTTCCTCTTTCATTTGCTGTAACCAATTGCCAAGGGTGACTCTTTGTTCTTCTGTCATTTGACTAAGGTTACCCAAAGGCATGTCTTTATTGGTTACCGCTCGTGCATATATTTTGTCGGCGTGTTGTTTGACCTGCTCAATATTGTCAAGCATCAACCCTAGAGGGGCAATGGCAAACATAGTCGAGGTAGGGGTGTCGCTATGACAACTGGCACAATGAGTAATAATAATATTCCAAGCTTGCGCATCACTTACCGCATTAACTTGGCTTTGTTCTGTGTGCTCGGTTGATGTTGGCCAAGGTGCTATGGCTAACATCACAACTAAAAATGCTGCAATACCACTGATCAACACCGAAGGTTTATTAATACCAACATGTTTTAAATTGAAATAATGTCTAACCCACATACCGATAGCAAATAAGGCTACCAGCACTAACCAGCCATATTGATGGGTGTAGGTAAAAGCAAAATGGTTGCTTAACATTATAAATATAATGGGCAAGGTTGCGTAGTTATTATGTATAGAGCAAAGCTTTGCTTTTAGACCTGGGGCCGAGTCTGGGATACGCCCAGCTTCAACTTCTGCCACCATATATCTTTGACTTGGCATGATCACATGGTAAACATTTCCCGCCATACAGGTACCTATTAAGGCTCCTACATGAATATACACGGCGCGATCAGCAAATAATTGATCTAATCCCCATGCATAAAGACCAATTAAGACAATACTAGCAGCAATAAATAAACGGCCATTTTCAGCTAGTTTGGTAGTACACAAAAATCGATAAACAGCATAACCTATGGCAATACTGGCAAAGGAGCTAGCAATAGCTGTGGCAACATCTAGATTTGATTTATTAGTATCTAAGAGATAAGCATCGGCTCCGACATAATACAGTAAACTGAACAGTAAAATACCGGTAAGCCAAGTAGTGTAAGCTTCCCACTTAAACCAATGTAAAGTACTAGGCATTTTTTCTGGGCCAACTTGGTATTTGGCGACTTCATAAAACCCCCCACCATGTATTGCCCAAAGGTCACCTTTTATTCCCTTGTCTTTTTTCCACTGTGGCGGGGTTTCTAGATTGTTATCCAGCCAAGCAAAATAAAAGGATGCTCCAATCCAGGCAATACCAGCAATCACATGAAAATATCGAAGGATCAGATGTACTAGTTCGTATAAATAAGCTTCCATTATCAACACTCCTCAACTTTGTTGGATGCATAGGCTAAATCTCTTTGGTGTACACTTTGCCCCATTATGTAAGTTTCTTTAATACACCTGTCATCACCTAACATCATCAGGGTAAATAACCTTTCGTGCAGGGTTCTGGTATGAGAAAGTCTGAAATTTAAGAATGGTGTGGCTTGGTTATCCAGCACGATAAAATCGGCTTCGCAGCCTAAATCAAAGTTACCTATTGTACCTTCCAAATCTAATGCTCTAGCTCCCCCTAATGTGACTAAATACAAGCCTTTAAAGGCAGAGAATTTTTCATGCTTAAGTTGTTGTATTTTATAGGCTTCACTGGCAGTTTGTAACAATGAAAAACTGGTGCCAGCGCCAACATCTGTACCCATACCGACTTTGACTTTATGTTGTTCACATGATTTAAGATTAAATAAACCTGAGCCTAAAAATAGGTTAGAAGTAGGGCAGTGAGAAATTGCTGCTTGGTTGTCGGCTAAACAAGTCATTTCACGCTCTGAAAGATGAATGCCGTGGGCAAAAACAGAGCGTTTTCTGACTAAGCCTGCATCTTCGTATACTCCTAGATAATCTGTCGAATTAGGGAATAGTGTTTTCACCCATTCGCACTCATTGTGATTTTCAGACAAATGGGTATGTAAATAAACATCAGGATATTCGTCTAATAATGTTTTACATTGTGCAAGTTGTTCATCACTCGAAGTAGGCGCAAATCTTGGGGTGACAGCGTATTGTAAACGGTCTACATTGTGCCATTTTTCAATTAACACTTTAGATTCTTGATAACTTGAAGAGACACAGTCTGATAAATCTTCAGGGCAATTTCTATCCATCATGACTTTGCCAGCTATCATACGTAAATTTCGTTTTTGTGCTTCAGTAAAAAATGCGTTTACCGATTCAGGATGAACAGTACAAAATACTAAAGCAGTAGTCGTCCCGTTTTTTAATAACTCGTCTAAAAATATATTGGATATAGCTTTAGCATATTCCTCATTAGCAAACTTTTTTTCTGTGGGAAAGGCATATTCTGTTAACCAAGTTAAAAGTTGTTCGCCATAAGCACCAATCATTTCAATTTGAGGTAAGTGTATGTGGGTGTCTATCATGCCAGGCATAATTAGTTGATCGTCGTAACGCACGACTTGGTAATCGGCTAATTGATTATTTTTTCTAAGATCGCTGAAAATATCTTGTTCATAACCTAACTTAGCAACTTTACCATTTTCGACAACTAAAGCGCCTTGCGCAAAAAATCTATGTGCGTTTTCACCTTGAATGGCAGGATCATCGACAAAATCTAAAATATCACCACAAAATATCGTGTTTACTGAATTCAAGTTCAACTGCCTCTATACGTTGAATAACCGAAGGGCGATAACAACAAAGGGATATGATGATGTTTATCGTCGCTTATACGAAAAGTAATATCTGCCGTAGGGTAAAATGCTTTACTGCCTTGCTTTGTAAAATAGTTGTCTAAATCAAATACCAGTTTATAAATACCGTGTTCGATTGTGATATCTTGGTTATTGATAGCTGACCATTCTGCTACTCGACCGTCACTATTGGTAATACCTTGGCCCAGTTCTAGCCACTTTTCATTAATCATTTTTGATAAACGAATGGTAATTTTTTCCGCGGGTGTACCGGTAGAAGTATCTAATACATGAGTGGTGATAGGGGAACGGCTCATAGTAGTTTCTCCAATCTTAGTTTAGTTATTTTGGCTTGTTCGCGAGCCGCAATTTGGATTTCTTGTTGAGGTGAGTTATTGATCCGACTTTGAATTAACTCGAGCATTTGTTCGGCTGATTTACCTGAAGCACAGACGATAAAAATAAAGCCAAATCGCTCTAGATATTGTTGATTCAAAAGGGCCATTTTCTCTAAAGTGCTTTGTTGAGCTAAAGACATGCCAGATTGTTCGTGACCAGCAGTGTCACTAGTCGATGCATACTTTTTTTGCAGAGTTGACAAGTCGCCAATTTGGGGATGACCCTCAAAGGCCGCTAAATAATCAACATGGTCTAAGTTGTTCCATATTCTTAAGGCCTGCTCTTGCAACACTAAAGTATTAGTAAATGGGCGCTTTTTAACCATTTTATTCACCCAATTGGGTGCACAACAGCAGGATTCGAATACTTTATATGCTTGTTCTGGCGTGACGGAATTTAATTCAGATAAGGTCATTCAGAGGTTTCCATTTTTGATGTTTTTTGCTGGAAAGTGTTAATGTCACTCGCTGAGTAAATTAAAAGGTTTTGCGCCTGAGATTGATTAGATTGTTTTAACTCTTTGTCTAAATTTTGATACAAGTTAATCAATTGGCCAGCAATTGAAACCGCCACTTCCATAGGTAATTTACCTTGTACATTGCTTAAACCTACAGGGCAGGTCATATGTGCAATTTGTTCTGATGAAAATTCACGATGAGATAGTTTATAAGCAAAACGTTTAGCTTTGGTTTTTGAACCTATTACGCCTAACCATAAAGAATCACCACGCTTTAAAATGCTTTGTACCAAGTCAAAATCTAATTGATGGTTATGGGTCAAAATCAATGACGCTGTATTCTTGGCAGCTAGTTTGGCTTGTTCTGTAGGCGATTCATCTACTATTACTTTGATATTTGCAGGAATAGTAATGGGGAAAACGTCTTCACGGCTATCTATCCAACGAATAGAAATGGGCAAGTGTTGAATAATAGGCATCAAAGCTTGTGCCACATGTCCTGCACCATAAATATCGAGTTGTAACCCTTGGCTTTGAATGACTTCAAATAATACAGTCGCCTCACCGCCACAACATTGGCCTAAGTTGGCACCTAACTTAAATTGTTGAATGACAGGCTCGTTTGTTGGAGCCGTCAGTAATTCTCTGGCTTTTTGGATAGCTTTAAACTCTAAATGACCACCTCCTATGGTGTCGTATATCTCAGTTGCACTGATCAACATTTTGCTACCAGAGGCGCGAGGCACTGAACCTAAGGTTTTGATAACAGTCACAATGACATAATCAATATTGTTAGCATCCAGTTGCTGCGCCGCTTGCGCCCAAGTATATGGGTGAAAACCTTGGGTGGATTGATTAAGCATGATCAACTCCTTGTTTTTCTCGCCATGTTTTTGCATCAACAACAGCCGCTAGAATTCTTTCTGGTGTAGCGGGGGTGTCGAGTTTAGGACAGTATTTTTCGTCATTTATACTGGCAATGGCATTTCTGATTGCACACCAGACACTAATACCATGCATAAAAGGGGGTTCACCTACAGCTTTTGATCTAAATACAGTTGTCTCAGGATTTTGTGAATTGTACAGGTCTACATTCAACTCACTTGGGGTATCACCTATGGCTGGTATTTTATAAGTTGCTGGACCGAAACTAGTGAGTTTACCTTGTTCATTCCACTGTAAATCTTCAGTAGTAAGCCAGCCCATGCCTTGAATAAAAGCTCCTTCAATTTGGCCTATATCTAAAGCTGGATTAATAGAGTTACCCACATCGTGTAAAATATCAGTTCTGATTACAGAGTTTTCCCCGGTCAAGGTATCAATTTCTACTTCACTTATAGCGACACCGTTAGCGTAATAAAAGAAGGGATGGCCCTGTGCTTTGTCTCTATCGTAATGAATTTTAGGTGTGGCGTAATAACCGGTAGTGGAAAGCGATACTCGGTTTAAATAAGCTAGGCCAATTAGTTCAGCAAAGGCTATTTCGCCTTTTTCGTGATACACATAATCATTGTTAAACTGCACTGATTCTGCAGTAACGTCAAAATGAGCAACCACAAAATCTATTAATCTTTGTTTGATGATATTCACGGCATTGAGTGCTGCCATACCATTAAGATCAGTGCCGCTTGACGCTGCTGTGGGTGAAGTATTGGGTACCTTGTCCGTTCGGGTCGCAGTAATACCAACATGCTTGATATCTACGCCCATACCATGAGCAACTATTTGAGCGATCTTAGTGTTCAAACCTTGACCCATTTCTGTGCCGCCATGGTTAATATGTAACGAACCATCAGAATAGATATTTAATAAAGCACCTGCTTGGTTTAGGTGCTGTACGGTAAATGAAATACCAAATTTAACTGTAGAAATACCCAAGCCTTTTTTAATGATAGGAGATGTTTGATTAAACACTCTAATTGCAGCTTTACGTTGTTGATAATCGGCTGATATTTCAAGCTGGTTAATCATATCTAGTAGGATATGTTGTTCTACCACTTGATGGTAAGGGGTGGTGTCACGGCCTTTTTTGTACAAATTCAATTTACGTATTTCTATAGGATCTTGACCTATATTATAGGCAATATCGTCCATCATCATTTCAGCAATGATCACACCTTGAGGGCCACCAAAACCTCTAAAGGCTGTATGGCTGACAGTATTGGTTTTACAACGATTACCGATAATATTGGCATTAGGATAAAAATAGGCATTATCTGCATGAAACATGGCTCTATCGACTATGGCATCGGACAAATCAGGTGAATAACCACAGTTACCATTGATCTCAATATTGACCCCATCAATTAAGCCTTGTTCATTAAAGCCCACTTGATATTTATTATAAAATGGATGACGTTTACCGGTTAATTTAAAATCATCGCTTCGTGAAAGTTTCACTTTGACAGCTTTGCCAGTGTGATAACAGGCTAGGGCTGCTAAACAAGCCCAAGGAGCAGCTTGTGTTTCTTTACCCCCAAAAGCCCCTCCCATTCGACGAGTTTCAACTGTGGCATAATTAAATGGTTGAGCTAGGACTTTAGCAACTAAATGTTGAACTTCGGTAGGATGTTGGGTGGATGTTTGTACCCACATGCCTCCGTCTTGGTTAGGCTGAGCTAAGGCGACTTGTCCTTCTAAATAAAAATGCTCTTGTCCACCTATATGTATATCACTGCTTATAGTATGTGCAGCATTTTGCAGCGCTGATTCAGCGTTACCTTTATTTAAGGTGTGGGGGGGGCGGACCCAATAATTTTCGTCAATAGCTTGATGAATATCTAGTACTGGTGTGGATTCTGAGTAAGTGATCTTAACTAAACTGGCTGCGTGTCTGGCTAATTCAAATGTAGTTGCTACAACCAATAAAATAGGTTGGCTATGATATTCAATTAAATCTTCTGCTAATAATGTATCGCCAGGAAATACTGGGCCAATATCTTTTTTACCAGGAATATCTTGATGGCTTAATACCTTAATTACACCTTCTATATTACCTAAAGCACTAGTATCTATATTAATGATTGAACCTGTGACTATGCTAGAGACAACAGGGTAACCATACAGACAATTACTGGGCACTATATTGTCATCTAAATAATTAGCATTACCACACACATGTTTAATGGCACTTTCATGATGAATAGATTGACCAATAGCGCCATTCACTGTTTTGTCTTTATTAAGTTCAAAGTGCCGCATGATGGATCCTTATGGTTAACTTATCATCTGTGGATTGTTTATTGGCTGCAAATTCAAAGCCAATACGCGACATTAAGTTTTGAGCAGTATCTATTCGGTATTGGGCTGAAGCACGTACGTCAGATAATGGATTAAAATCATCCAGCATAAATTTAGCTGCTTGAACAAATGTGTTTTGTTCACATGCTTGACCTATTAATGCTTGTTCAATGGATTTTGCTCTGGCAGGGATCGCTGCCATTCCGCCTAAAGCACATTTTGCTGAGATTATTACTTGCTCTTCAACTTCAACACTTAAGGCCAAACAGACAGCAGAAATATCATCTTCCATTCGTTTTGATATTTTGTGGCAAGCAAGTTTTTGTTGAGGACTGCGTTTAGGCACGATAATTTTACTGATCACTTCATTGTTATTAAGCTCGGTTTTTTTATAGCTGATAAAAAAACTTTCAAGATCAATAATGCGTTGTTCGCCTAACCTCTGTAATTCAATCTTTGCACCTAAGGCAATTAAAAGAGGTGCCGGATCACCTATGGGTGAGGCATTACCAATGCTGCCACCTAAGGTGCCAGTGTTGCGTATTTGATGAGATCCTAAACGCTCAAATAATTCTCTGCTTTCTGGATATTCTCTGCTGAATAATTGAAGAAAGTCGCAGTAAGGTAAAGCAGCGCCAATTTCAAAGCTATCTGTCATTTCTAATAGCTGATTCATTTCTGCCACTTGAGATACAGAAATAATCTGCTTTGGATACAAAAATTGTTGGCCTATCTCAATGGATAAATCAGTACTGCCAGCCACTAATTTAGCTTCTGGATAGGTATTTTTTAAAGTTAACAAATCAGTCATTTTTTGCGGCAAATAAAACTGTTTATCTTGGTATGCTAAGTGGGGGATAACATCATCTTGAAGCAGTGACTGTTTAAAATTCATCGCTAGTTTTGACCAAGCTTCTTCTCGTCTTGGGTATTCGAAACATTTTTCTGCAGCGTTCAATATTGGCTGGTAACCTGTGCAGCGGCATAAGTTACCGCCTAGAGCATGTATTACTGCTTTTTTACCAGGATAGGTTTCATTATTAATATATAGAGCTAGTAAACTCATAACAAAGCCGGGAGTACAAAAACCACATTGAGATGCATGGCACTCAACTAACGCCCTCTGTACTGGGTGTAAGTCAGTGAGCTGTGGGATTTTTGCAGACACTAAAAATTCCACAGTGATTATGTGTTTACCATGTGCGTTGCCTAGTAGCATCAAACAACTATTAACGGTTTTGTATTGCCAGCTATTATTGGTATATTCACCTACTAATAAAGTACAAGCTCCACAATCTCCCGTACCGCAGCCTTCTTTCGTTCCGGTTAAAGATTCATTGCAGCGTAACCATTGTAAAACATTTGTATCAGGTGAAAATGATTCAACTTTAACTGGGGTGTCATTTAATAAAAATGTGATCACGTTACACCTCGTTGCTTATGTATATTTTTTGCTCTATAAGCATTTTTAGCCTCTTTGCCCTAGTTATGCCAATAATTATTGATCTTAACTAAGCAAACAACAAGCCATAACTTGTCTAACTGGTCAGGTTTTTTGTTGGTTGATTGTTTACTCGACAATAATGAAAAAATAAAATATTAAAAAGTGTCATTGAGTAATGCGTTAAGACTGTATTTAAAGGTATTTTATCTTTTTGTGGTATTGAATATATAAAGGATCTTTTACAGGTCAATAGTAACTTAGTTACTATTGATTATTAATAGGTGTCAATAATAGTTAAGATTCAAAAAAAATAGCATGCACTTTTATAGTGCTTAAATTACCCATTGAATTCAGTTGGTGCATGTGACAAATACATAGAATATATCTGTATTGATATGATTAACGGTAAAAGCTAAACTTATGCTTTATATATATGGGTATATAGGTGTTTTGAAGCCAATACATTATAAGTCACTCAATTTATATACTTATATAAATGTTTCTTAATTATTCGCAAATGAGTTTCTAGGTATGTCACATATAAGTTAGCCATGCTAAAAATCACATATTCTTAAAAACTAGTTGACCAATCGTCCAACTTATATAGTTAACTAATTAACAATTTTATATGCTTAATCATCTAAGGCAATATTGATTGTAATTCAAGCTCTTCTCAAATTGATCGTTAAAACCTTAGTTTTCATCCCGTCATACTCTCTATTAAAATTTTTTACCTTATAAAAATCAATGCCTGTAAATACACAAGATGTTTTTTGGTGCAAATTGTTCAATCTGGTGCGAATAATTTATTTGATGATTTGATATTTAGGGTAATAATTTTTCTGCACGTATAAAAAGCCATATAAATCAGCAGTTTGAGAAAAAGAAAAATGTTGACCATTCAGTCAGTTAGTTGGCATCCATTCTGCAAACTAGTAGTCAATAGCAAAAAAATTATTCATTTGCTAAATATTTGACCAAAAATTTGATGACTAAGGAAAAAACTAAGATGACACACAAAATATTTAAAACTCACCCGTTAACCAAAGCGGTAGCTATTAGTTTAGCTTTTTCGATATCTAGTCAAGTAATGGCCCAAGAAGATGAAGTATCGAGTGTAGAACGTATACAAGTAACAGGGTCTCTAGGTAGTTTACCTGGCCAAGATGTAGAAGCGGTATTTGGTTTCGGTAAATCTATTTTAGAAACCCCTCGTTCAGCTTCAACTATTAGTGATGAGATGTTAGAGCGTTTTGCAATTGGAGATATTGATGAACTGGTTGCGTTTGCACCGGGTACTTATACGCAATCTTTCTTTGGTGTTGCGGGTTCATTAGATGTTCGTGGTACACCAGGTGAAGCTTATTTTAGAGGGGTTAAACGTTTAGATAACCCAGGTAACTATCCAACACCTATTGGTGCCTCAAGTCGTATTGATATTGTACGTGGTCCAGCGTCACCTATATATGGTCCGGCTAAAATTGGCGGCTACTTAAATTTCAATCCAAAATCTGCAAGTGCTAGCCGTGGGCAATATCTTCAAGAAAACACAGGTGCTTTTTCATATACAGCAGGGAGTTGGGATAAGAGTATATTAACTGCCGAAGTAGGTGGACCTACATCGATTGGTGACAAACAAGCCGGTTTTTACTTATATGGTGAAGTGGAAAACTCAGGTAGTTACTACGATAACAGCGCCACTGATCAAACCATTTTACAGGGTTCATTTAATATAGATGTGACAGATAATTTACGTTTCGAAATGGGCGGAATGCATCACTTGTACGACGGTAATCAAGTAGCTGGTTGGAACCGTTTAACTCAGGATTTAGTTGATAATGGTACCTATATTACCGGTACAGCTAAACCCTTAGATACTGACAATGATGGTTTGATATCTCATGCCGAGTATGGTGCGGTAAATTTAGCTGGTATAGTGTTTTTTGATGACAATGGCGAATATGTTTCTGGCGGTTTTTATCCCTTCGCTCCAGGGTTTTCTGATTCTGATGCCACCGAACTAATGAAACTAGATAATCCAGGAACGACTACACTTAAAGGTAATCAAACTCTTGTTTCTACCGATGATGTGCTAATGAATACCGTTAATACATTATATTTCGATATCATGTATTACACTGACAGTGGTTGGGAAATTAAGAACCAACTGTTCTATGAAGCATACGAAAATTTAAATGAGAATGCTTACGGTTTCTCACAAATGCATGACAGTTCAGTGGTTGAAAATAAGCTGATATTTGCTAATGAATATGAAACAAACTCTTTGATAGCTAAAGTTCAACTTTCACCTTCAATTCGTCACACAGAATTTATGCATGGTGATGATTTTACGTACGAGTACTTTAATCGTCGTGATTTAACCATGCCTTCTACCGCACTTGACAAACGTCAACTATCTACTCGTATTATTGACAACTTTGATAATTATGATGTGGGTCACTATACCGATTACGGTATCGCTGCTATGACTGATTTAACCTGGGATTTTGGTCTTAACATAGTGTTAGGGGCTCGTTATGACAGCATTGATGTTAAAACAACGACTCGTGGTGATCTGTTATTAGAAAAAGGACCTGTTGCTACGGCTGAAGATACCTATACAGGTACTTCATGGAATGCCAGTATTTCCTACAAGTTTGACTTTGGTTTGATCCCTTATATTACGGTAGCTGAGCAGGCAACATTGGTGGCTGGTCAAGGTGCAGAAATCGGGTATGGACAACTTATCGATGATGACGGTAATTCTATTGAAGATGGCTTTGGTATATCTACTTTGAGTGAAATTGGAATCAAGGGGTCATTCTTAGACGATAGTTTATATTTTGCTCTTTCATCATATGAACAAGAAAGAACTGATTTTAATGCTCAAGCCATTGTTACCAATGCAAGAACACTTAATGAAGGAACTGAGTTTGAGCTTCGTTGGGTAGTAGATGACCAATTAGTTGTTACTGCTGGTTACACTAATATGAAAGTGTATAACCTAACTGCATGGAATGACGGTAAAGGCGGCTCTTTGTTCGGATTTTTGGGTCTTGAAGACTTAACCGGTTTAGAAGATAAATCTTTAGTATTAGGTGGGAATCCGATTGGTTTAACATTAATTTCTAGTGAAGAAGATGGTGGAACTATCGAAGATGTTCGCAAGCAAGGTATACCTGAAAATATATATACTGCGACTGCCACTTACGATTTTCAAAATGGATTTACAGTTAATACCAGTATCATCCGTGCTGATTCAACTTACACAAGCTTCTCTAAGAGTGTGACTTTGCCGGCTTATACTTTAGTTAATGCTGGCGTCTCTTATACCACGGATACTTGGACAGCAAACCTATCTATTAAAAACTTAACCGACGAGAAATATTATCGTGCGAACTTCCCTGATTTATTTGGTGCACAGATTGTGTTACCAGAGTTACCAACTAGTTATCAGGCGAAATTTAGCTACAAATTTTAATACAATTTATTGCTGATAAATATAACGAGGGATGAGTTTCATTCCTCGTTTTTTATTATCTAAAATTTAGTAAAGAAAGCCCTGAGGAGGGAATATGTTGTTTATTCGTCGCTGTATAATGCTTGGCTCGATCGTTATGTTTTTACTTAGTTGTTCGACAGAGCAAGCTGAACTTAAGGTCTCTGCACCTGCTAATAGTGAAAAGCCAATTGAAGTCAAAGTAGTTGTACTTAATATGTTTGAAATTGGTGAAGACGAAGGAGATAAACCCGGTGAGTTTCAGTTATGGAAAGCCGGTCAAAAATTAGATACTAAATTCGAATTGGTCCATGGTCATCACGATTTATATTTTAATCCTGAAACTGGTGTATTGGGTGTGGTAACAGGGATGGGTATTGCCAGAGCCACCGCAGCAACAATGACGGTAGGACTTGACCCTAGGTTTGATTTAACTCACGCCTATTGGTTAGTAGCTGGAATTGCGGGTATTGATCCAGCTGATGGCTCTATTGGTTCAGCGGTTTGGTCTACTTGGCTAGTGGATGGCGATTTATCTCATGAAATTGACGCTAGAGAAATACCAACAGATTGGGAAACTGGGTATTTCCCGTTGTTTTCTACAGGGCCAAACTTTGCTAAACCTGCAGGGCCTGTGGCAGACAATATTAATGGTGAAGTATATAAGATTAACGGTGAATTAGCCGATTGGGCCTATGAGTTAACTAAAGATGTACCTCTGACCGATTACCCAGCAATGGAAAAGTTTAGAGAGCAATATGTCAATTACCCTAATGCGCAAAAAGCACCATTTGTATTAAAGGGTGAACATTTAGCATCATCTACTTATTGGCATGGAAAACTGCTAACCGATTGGGCAAACGATTGGGTGTCATATTGGACAAACGGGCAGGGTGATTTTGTCACATCAGGTATGGAAGATACTGGGACTTATCAGGCTTTAAGTTACTTACATGCGGCAGGGAAAGTCGATAAAAATCGTTACATGGTATTACGTACAGCCAGTAACTATAGTCATCCTCAAGATGCTGTCAGTGCTGCTGAAAATATCAAGATACAAAAGCAAGGATATGTGGGTATGCAATCGGCTCTTGAGTCTGCTTACTCTGTGGGTAGCACTGTGGTAGACAATATTGTGGCTAATTGGGCACAATATAAAACCACTATGCCATACGAGCTTAGTTCTACAGTTTTAGTCAAAGGCAAAGCACCTAATGCTCCTGTCGAGAAAGTAACTCAAGCGACGAGCACTGAAAAGCTTACTACTCAACAATTAGTTGAGGCGTTAGAATTAGAAGGTCATGTTGAAGGAGGCTATTTTCGCCAAACCTTTAAAGCTGATAATAGGCCTATGATTGATACTGATAACGGTCAGCGTGTTACTATGACATCAATCTATTATTTGCTTAGCGCAGAGTCGCCGATCGGCCACTTTCATATGAACCAAAGTGACATCATGCACTATTTTCACGCTGGTGACCCCATTACTTATTCCTTGCTTCAAGCTGATGGTAGTTTGCAAACCGTGGTTATGGGTTCTGATCCTACTCAAGGACAGGTTATGCAAATGATGGTGAAAGGAGGAGTGTGGAAGGCGTCGCAAATCCCCACTGATGGAAAATATGGTTATGGTTTAATTGGTGAAGCCGTTTCGCCAGGATTTGATTACAAGGACATGCAGTTAGGTGAAACTGACAAGTTAATTCAACAGTTTCCGCAACATAGTGAATTGATCACAGAATTAAGTCGTTAGGTGTAAACAATATCAGGGCAGGGATAGACCCTGCTCTGGTATTAAGTCTAAGCTGTTTTTATAAGATTAGTCTTAGCCATTCAGATTGCTAGACCAAGGTTTAATGTTATTTTTTGGTTGAATAAATTTAGCATTTACCTCTTGATACCAATTATGTAAAAGCTTACGTAATTCAGATGTTTTTGCTGGTTTTTGTTGAGATAGATCATTGGTCTCACCTATATCATCCCTCAAATTAAAAAGCTGGACTTTACCGTCTTCGAAACGTTCGAGTAATTTCCAATCACCTAGTACGACAGCAGAACCAGGAAACCCACCTTGGTTAGAATAATGAGGATAATGGAAATAAATAGGTCGCTCAGCAATTTCACCATAACTCTGTAACAAGGGAGTTAAGGCCACACCATCTTGGTGTTGTTGAGGATTAAGTGGAATGCCAGCGGCTTGTAATAAAGTCGGATAAAAATCAGTGCCCACTACGGGTTCATTAACTTTAGTTCCGTTAGCTTTTGCACCTGGTATTTTGACAATAAACGGCACTCGGATACCACCTTCGTATAACCAACCTTTACCACCTCGCAAAGGCATATTTGACGTTGGTGATCCCTCTGCAGTGGATAACCCACCGTTATCGGAGGTAAATACCACTATGGTATTATCTTCTAAATTTTCGTCTTTTAACTTTTGTAAAATTCGACCTACTTGGCTGTCCATTTTAGAAATCATAGCGGCATAAGTGGGGTGATTTTGTTTCACTCTAACTTTTCTAGGCTCGTCTGTTGGCCAGATCTGTTCTTCGCCAGCAAAGCTATTACTTGTATCCGTATTATCACTTTTGGCTTGATATTCACTGACTACATCTGCAGGTGCTTGCAAAGGGGTATGTACAGTGTAAAAAGATAAATAAAGGAAAAACGGTGAATCTTCTTTGGCATTTTGCTCAATGATTTGAATTGCTTCCGAAGTGAGTCGTTCGGTTAAATACTCACCGTCTTCTCCATCAGGTAATCTGTCATTTTTGTAAGGTGAAAAGTAACCATTAGGTGGCTGTCCATTTGCAACACCACCGACATTAATATCAAATCCTTGATTTTCAGGCCAATATTTTGATTCTTCGCCTAAGTGCCATTTACCTAAAAATGATGTGGCGTAGCCAGCTTGTTTAAAGCTTTCTGCTAAGGTTTGTTCAGATAAAGGCAACTCTTGAGTTAAAGGTGCGGGGTTGAATCTTTCAGAACGATGTGGCCAACCATAAACATGAAACCAATCTGTGGCATCGACTCTACTAGGATGGCGACCCGTTAATAAACCATAGCGAGAAGGGCTACACACAGGATTAGCTGCATACCCTTGGGTAAATTGCACTCCTTGATTCGCCAATGCATCGACATTGGGTGTATCGTAAAATGAATCAGCGTTATAAGCGCCAATATCAGAATAACCCAAATCATCCACTAAAATAAAAACCACATTGGGTTTTTTGGTGTTTTCTACCTGCTGTAACTCAGTGCTTGTTTGTTTATTAGAACATGCAGCCAACATAGCAATACACAGTGGCAAAAGTGCAAATTTTTTCATCTATTAATTCCATATTTGAAAATATATCAATAAATATTTACATGTTAACAACCTTTTGTATATATAGTTTTACTATCTATTCTTTAGCCTGGTTTAAAATACAAGCCTTAATAGATAAAGTATATCAATATGCTTACCATGAGATAATACTTTTGATTTACTTGTAATTCGCGAGGATTATATATGCATAAGCAAAGAGTGCGTGAATGAGCTGTTTCTGTTACATTTTATTTACAAATCCACTCAACGGAAAAAGATATATGCGCAGCATAATGAACAATATTAAACAGCTAAAAAACATCTCTATAAATATTTATGGCTGCTTAATATTATCTGTTTTTTATAGCTTACCTAGTTGCGCAGATATGGTTCTGTTAGGTGATAATGCTCCGTATGCCAATGTTAATGACGGCGACTTTACTGCGGTTTGGGCAACTTGGCGGGCGGCCAAACAATCGCCTTTTTGGACTACTCGCGCTGCTACCACTAAAGATAAATTAGGCTTAGCCAGCGGCAATCAAACCGGCGGTTTAATGGGCTTACATTTAGGTAATCTTTATTCTAGTTATGCAGTTGGTATTGCTGAATCTAAAGTTTTAAATACACATCCTGATTACCAACAGCTTAGTGCAGGGGATGTGATTGAATGGAGTTTTGGTGCCGATTTAGAATATATCAGTGATGGTAGCTTATCCCTTAATTTGGTGTTTGGCAGTAATGAACGCCCTTTAGCGGAAAAGGTAACACTGATTGGCTCAGATAAAAAACTGGAACATTTTTCTGGCCAATATATCGTCACAAAAAAAGATGTAAAAGACGGCCTGCCTTTTGTTAGAGCTATTTTTTACAGCTCTCGTGGCATTAAAGTTTATCTTAATTATGTCAATATCCGCGTAAAAGCCGCACAAAAATCGGGTCCTCGTTTAACAGGTAAAGCGCTAGACAATGGCGTAGCACTGAATTGGCAGGCCAATCCATTACGCCAAGATAAAGTGTTTTATATTTATCGCGGTCAACAACGGAAAAAAACGATAGTTTATGAACAAATAGCTGAAAGTAAAAATAACTCTTTTACCGATACGAAATTAATACATGGTATTGCATATACCTATGTTGTGACATCAACTGACAATCAGAATATCAGTGGCTCTAACCAATTAGTCTTTAACGTTAAAGATACGGTTGCGCCCAAAGCGCCCACTAAGCTTAAAGTCGTACCATTAGATAGTGAAATTCAAATTTCTTGGGCCAAAAATGACGAAGATGATATCGCCAGTTATTCACTATATCGCATTGACCCTTCGAATAAAGACATGCAACAAATTGCTTCTGGATTAAACAAACCAAAATTTGTTGATTTTACGCCGATTAAAAGCGTTCAAAACCAATATATTGTTTACGCGAATGATTATAGTGGCAATATAAGCCAGCCTTCAAAAGCAATTTCCGGCCAAGCAAAAATGGTCAATGGTGCTTCATTTAATGACTTAATCAAACCTATGCCTATTCATAACACCTTACGTTCAGATTTATGGGGAGCTGATGCTGTGCTTCCACGAGATCCTGATAATGGTATTGAAGATGCAGATTGGTCATATTGGGGCGGCCGTCCTGTTGCCGGTAAAGATGGAAAATATCATATGCAAGTGACTCGATGGCCAGCAAACGCCACCAAAGGTCATTGGGAATGGCCACACTCAACGGTTGCTTATGCGCTGGCTGATAAACCTACTGGACCATATAAAGTTAAAAAAGCCACAAGCTATGACTACATGCAAGGTTTAGGTCATAACCCTGATATAGTTTTATTAAATGATGGTCGTTATATGCTGTATTCATTAATTAATTGGCAGCCTATGTTATTGGTGGCCGCGACTATGGCTGGCCCTTGGCAACACTTAGGAGTAATGGAAGTTGACACTACAGGTGCAGATGAAAAACCTGCTGCTTTTTATCGCTTTGAACGTAATTTGTCAGGTGTACAGTTAGAAGATGGGCGTTTTCTATTTGTCAGTAAAGCCGGTGCGATGATGATAAGTAAAGGCTCTGAACCATTAGGTCCTTATCGAGTGCTGACCAGCCCATTACAACACAATAAAATTATCCCTAAAGCATACCGTCATTCTAATTATGAAGATCCTGTGCTGTGGAAAGACGAAGTACAGTACCATATGATTATCAATGCGTTTTTAGACTACCGCGCTATTTATTTACGTTCAGCAGATGGTATCCATTGGAAATTTAATCCAGGTACGGCATACACACCAAATAGTACTGTGTATGAAGACGGTACTCGTACTTATTGGTATAAACTGGAAAGGCCTCATGTGTTAACGGATCAATATGGTCGAGCTACACATTTGTCTTTAGCAGCCATAGATGTACCTAAAGCCGATGACTTAGCCAAAGATAAACACAGCTCTAAAAACATTATTTTACCGCTAATTGTGCATCGCCGCTTAACAATACTCAATGAACAGACAATCGATAACAGCACTCAAGTGATCCATGTGTTAATTCGATCTGAAGCTGATTTTGATGCTCATCAGGATATTGATTTTAATTCTTTACGTTTTGGGGCTCCCGAAGAAGTTGATTATGGACGAGGTAGTAAAGTATTGAGAACGAGTAAACATGGCAGTGACTTAGTGATTGAGTTTGATGCTAATTCCCATGGTTTTACAGCAGATAATTTTGCAGGAAAAATGTTAGGTAAAACTACCAATGGTGAATTATTAATAGGATTTGCAAAAATAAATAACAAGTAAATTTTGCCATTATTGTACGTACAAAAAGGGCAAAATAATATTTTATAAAAGAAGTAATTCTCGCTACTTATATAGATCTAGCGAGGATTGGTACTTTGACTTTTTATTGTTCTTGTTCTTCTGTGATAAATTCGATACCACCAAAACGTTTGGCAATGACATTATAAATAAAACAGAAAAAACGATTAAAAACATAGCCCATCACGCCATATAATATGGGAGCAAATATAAAGATTAAAAACGGATAACCTGCACGGTCATTGTCAGAGCCTAAGGTAAATAAAAAGCCTAAAATGCCCATAATAGCGAAAGGCAAAATAAACAAAGCCAGCATAAATGACATGACTTTACTGGTTTGGTGACTAGAAATACTTTTAATTTGAATTTTCACAATGCCTCCTTGGCATATAGTTAAACCAACAAAGTAGCGGATAACAGGTGTTGGCGAAATAATTGTTTAGAATAATCGATCACTAAAATCCGATATTACCGCCTTTGGTGATTTATAAAACTCAAGTCTCTTTATTTTATCTTAACAGTGGTGAAATAAAATAACCTTAAATGTTGACAGAAGTTGTGTTAACTTTATGTTTAGATTAGTGAATTTTTTGTAAGATAAGATTGTAACTTTATTACAACATCGCATTTAATAATTGATTTAGTTGTATAATTTAGGGATAAATGAATGAAAAAAATAGTTTTGACTACGATATTTTTATCAGTAAGTTGGGGATCTAATGCCAACATGTTTAAAGCCCATGAGGCTTTGTCGGCTAAAAATTATAAAGAGGCACATATTGAGTTACTGGAATCGGCAAGTATAGGTGAACCAGAAGCTCAATTTAATTTAGGAGTGCTAAATTTAAAAGGCCTAATTGGTGATGTCGATTATAAAAAAGCTATGGCCTGGTTTTATTTAGCCAGTGAGTATGATTACCCTCAAGCATTTGATCTTTCATCTCAAATTTTTCAAAAACTGTCAAAGTCAGACCAAGATCATGCCGCATCCATTGCTGAAGAACTAGCTGCAAAATATGGTAAAAAAGTAGTTACAGAGAAATATTTTCCTAATATTTTAACAACAGAAATCGATGAACAAAAAAATGAAAAACGCGCGAAAATGTTAAAGCGTGGTAAGTTGCATATCACTACTGATAATAAAGCCCGTGCACATAATCAATCTGTTCTTAACTCGGCTATTCGAAATTATACTTCAGGAAGTAATCGTTCTGGGTTATCTAATTTAAATAAAACTATGGTTCATGGTAATTCTGGTCGTGTTGAAGTTATTTTCGACGCTAGAGCAGATGGTAAGGTACAAGACACAGAAGTAATTTTTTCATGGCCTACGGGGAGATTTGAGAAAAGTTTTGTTGCAGCGATTGATAATTCACAATTAAAAGCTGCGGAACGAGATGGAAAACTTGTCGAACAATATGGCATGTTTAAACATGTAAATATTTATTATGAAGGTGTTCGAAATCTAAAAAAAAACTATCCTCATCTTTATAACACATTATTATCAATGAGGCGTTTAGCCAAAGATAGTGTTTCAGCCAAATATCAATATGCTTGTTTTTTACGTGCATACAATGATTTATTTGATGATCAACAATTAGAAGCTTTTCAGCCTGTTTTATTAGCCGCGGCAGAAGAAGGTCATAGTCAAGCTCAATATGATTATGGTATGTACCTTCTTTATAAAAATGATGAAGTAGATGCAGGTATCGCATGGATTTTAAAAGCGGCTAAATATGGTTTATTAGAAGCAGAATATCGTCTAGGAGATATTCTTTATCAATCTCCGTCTCCATACTTGGAACAGGATTTAGTTAAAGCTAAATATTGGTTAGAAAAATCTGCTAAAAATAATCATTTAAAAGCAAGACAAAAACTGGTCGCGTTAAGTTTTGCCAATAATAGTGTGGATAAACAATTAGCAACTCAAGCTATTGATTGGCTAGAAGATATTGAAGATGAAAATCAAGCTACCCCTCATACATATTATTTGTTAGCTAAGGCTTATCACTTTATTGGAGATAAGCCACAGGCGTTGGAATATGTGGACGAAGCCATAGCAGAAGCATCTAATCTTGAATGGAATACAGAAGACTGGACTAATTATCGTAAGCAGTTAAAAGGTTAATGTAATGAAGTCATTCTTTATATTTATATGTGTGCTAATTTGTTGTACAGCAACCTCTTGTAGTCATTCATTAACACCTATGGATAGAGCCAGTAGTTCAAATACAAAGAGTAATTCTGTGACTGGATATTTATTGTTCGCTGTACAGTCAGAAGCATACATTAAAACGGTAAATATATTAGGTGTAATACCTTTAAGTTATTCACCTAATAATGCCAAGCAAGAAAATACTTATATTTTAGCTAAAGTCCCCATTGGTTATTATAAGTTTAGTGGCGTAAAAACAGGACTTGGTGATATAGAGGCTAATTCAGAGCATGATTGGTCATTTAATATTGAATCCAATACTATTAACTATGTAGGTAACTTAGAACTTTTATCAAAAGTAAAGTGGTGTGATACGTGTTTTAAATTAGAGTTAGCCAATAAATCTTCATTTGCCATTGAGTATCTAGAATCAAGCCATCCAGAACTATTAGCGAAAATCCCTATAGTATATAAAGGGCCTGGAGAAGATGATTTTATTGGGTTTTCTAGAACTTTAAAAACATCAACATTTCACCATTAAATTAACTCAGGGAAGAATGTATGAAAGCTGTTTATGGACTGCTTATTGCCGGTTTATTTTCATTTCATTTGTATGCTCAGAATTTAATATCACTAGATGAGCTACTTAGTAAAGATACTATTCATAAAATTGAATTGAATCCTAAAGGTGATCTATTACTCACCACTGGTTATGAAAAAAATAGACTGCAATTAAATGTTTTTGAAATTGATAGTGGTCAACTGCTGAATGTTTTTCAAGCTAAACAGGGGGCAGACTACAGATTATCGTCAGTAAAATGGGGGGACCAAGATTCCTTTATTTTTAATACTTACAGACCCCTACAAAAAAATGCTTATGTCTCGTGGTTGGTCGATTTATCTACTTCTTCTAATGGATTAAGTTTTAAAACATCTAGGATCCATGCACGTGGTTATGTAATAGACTATTTGCCAAACGAGCAAGATAAAGTGTGGTTTGTTTATTATCCAGATGCCTCAAATTATAAAAAAATACAGATATACAAAACACATACACAAGGCATAGTACGCGAAAACTTTCGGGGTCAAAATAAATTCAAATATTTACAGTCCAAGGCTCGAAAATATTTTACGGATCCCAAAGGGCAGGTTCGTTTTAGTTCAAAGTTTGATAAGGATGATATTGAAAAAACCTATTGGTATCTTGACCAAGATAATGATTGGCAATTGTTATTTCAATTCGATCCTTATGAATACGATTTTGAACCTATTGGATTTTTACCCAATGGAAAACTAGCTGTTATTACCAATATAAACTCGGATTTAAAATCACTGCATGAATTCGATTTATCAAGCCAAACAATTGGCGACATAATTTATCAGCATGCTAGATACGATGTAACCGCAGCAAACTTTGACCAATCAGGGGACAAAATAGAATCCATTAGTTATTACGATGGGGGCGAGTGGCGATCAGAATATTTTGATCATAATAGACAAACTTTGAATCAACAATTTAAAAATACATTCGAAGGACAGCAATATTTCATTAGCTCAATGAGTGCAAATGAACAAAGAGCTGTAATAAAAGTGTTTTCGAGCACTAATAGAGGTGAATACTATCTTTGGGACAAAACGCTAAATGAATTAGCACGACTCAAAGAACAGAATGCACAACTTTCTGTTTATGAATTTAGTGATACCCAAGTGTTAGATATTAAAAGTGATGAAGGTCATAAAATAGAGGCTTTTTATACACAATCACCTGAAAATATTAGCAATAACGTTTTACTTGTTATGCCTCATGGTGGTCCTATTGGTCCTAGAGATCATAAAAGATTTAATTTTACTGTTCAGTATCTGGTTAGCCGTGGCTATTCGGTATTACAAGTAAATTATCGAGGCTCTGATGGTTTTGGTAAGGAATATAAAGATAGTGGGAGAGGCCAGTGGGGCAGAGTGATAGAAAAAGATATCACAAGCGCTGTAACATTTATTCATGACAAGTATAAATTTAAACAAACCTGTGCAATTGGTGCGAGTTATGGGGGGTATTCTAGTGCTATGTTAGCTATATTACATCCCGATACATATTCATGTGTGATTGCTCGATTCGGTGTGTTTGACTTACCTTTAATTTTTAATGATAGGAATACCAAATTAGCAGAATACATGCAAAAAATATGGTCGAAAGTTGTGGGGGAAGAAAGCCCAGAGTTAAAAAAATATTCACCTGTATATTTAGCTGAAAAAATTAATGTACCAGTTTTAATTACCGCAGGAGAATTAGATACTAGAGCTAGTTTCGAACACAGTAATAGATTCAAGTATGTATTAAAAAAGTTGAATAAAGATGTAGAGCATATTTATTACAGATATGCAGGCCATGGTCATAATGGCAATGCCAAAAGTGCTAAACATGAATTGGCTTATATTGATGACTTTATTCGACGGAAACTGTCACTCTCGCCACCTGTAGGTGATAATTCTGTACAAATAAAAGTACGTGAATTTAATTTAATTGCCAATGGTTTTGACAACAAAGATATAGCGGGCGTATATAAAGATAAATCGGCTAATTTTAAAAAGAGAACAAAGATAACCCTGAGTAATTAATAGGACTCAAATTATCATCAGCAATGATTAAATATATGTGCTTTTATCTAATGGCTAGATAAAAGCACAGGAAGACTGGCCAAGACTATTAGAAGAATCAAAATCTATCAAGGGTGGTATAATGCTCAACATTAAATGTATATAATTGATAAATAGTTAGTTTAAAGTATGCAGATAGAAACAAAAAATTCCATAAAACAATGTCCCCATAACAAACAAGTTAGTTGTGATAATTGTAAACTCAACACAATTTGTATGCCGGTCAGTTTACATTTTGAGGATATTGACCGCCTAAATAATATTATTCAACGCGGTAAGCCTTTAAATAAAGGTGAGTATTTGTTTCGTGTGAATGATCCTTTTACTTCCGTTTATGCGGTTCGTTCAGGAGCGCTAAAAACACATTTTGTGACTGAAAATGGCGCAGAACAAATCACTGGCTTTTATTTGCCTGGTGAAATATTAGGTATGGATGGTTTGGGTACAGACCTTCACTGTAATTCTGTGCAAGCTTTAGAAACCTCTTCAGTGTGTAAAATACCATTTAATAGATTAGAAGAATTAAGCACTAAATTACCCAGCTTACAGCGCCATTTCTTACAATTGATGAGCCGCGAAATTACCCAAGAACAACAAATGGTGGGTTTGCTAAACAAACAAAATGCTGAATCACGAATTGCGTCTTTATTGCTGAGTATTTCAAGTCGCAACAGTCGACGAGGCTTGTCAGGGAGTACTTTTATTTTACCAATGAGCCGTAAAGATTTAGGCAACTATCTCGGTTTAACTATAGAAACAGTCAGTAGAATATTCTCTCGTTTACAAAAAAATGAGCTGATTGCAGTTGAGCAGAAAGAGGTGTCAATTTTGGATATTGCTGCATTACAAAAATTAGCCAAAGGCCCCGAGTAATCGGTTCTGTAAGTTATAATAATTCTTTATGAAATTGGGGTGATAACATAAGGGATAGCGTAACTAGAGGCTATTAATCTAGTTACGCCTAACGTCTAAAAGCGGTAACCTAAAGATAAAGTATATACAAATGGGTCAATATCTACTGCAACACTTCCTTGCTCATCGTTTAAAGTAAATTCAGCATCTGTGCCGATATCTATCCAGCGAACAGACGCATTAACATGCCATTCATCATCAAGCATGTAATCTAAACCTGCTTGTAACGATAGGCCAATTGAGTCGTCTAATGACAGGTCAGAAAAGCCAGCTTGTTTATTTTCAGCCGTGAACTCTTCATCAAAAAATATTGTGTAGTTTATTCCGGCCCCTATATAAGGTTGAAATTTAGCAGTGGCATTGGCTAAGTAATAATTAACACTTATCGTTGGGGGGAGGTGTTTAGTAGAGCCTAATGCACCGACAGTATTTAAGCCTATATCGTGCTCAAATGGTGTCGCCAGTAATATTTCTAAAGCTATTTTCGGGCTAATAAAATAACCAATATTTATTCCTAATTGTGCGTTACTATCTACGTTCACACCTATACCTAAGTCACTGCCACCGACCAAAACGTTATCACTTGAATCATCTGGATTAACAGCAGTAACGCCCGTTCTAAAAATCCAATCAGCTGTTTCATAAGCATGAACATATAAGCTTGAAGTAATACCGCTTAACAATAAGGCTAAAGTACATAATTTATTTTTCATTTGTCTCACTCTTTAATTATTTAACTGAGTGTATTGTAAATGGATGAAATAATTAGGATCTTGATCTAGCTCAACAAACGAGTTAAACGGAATCAAAAATTAAATTGAGACCTCATTGAACTTTAAAACAAAAGCAGGCTCTTAATAATGTGTGTTCCTTGTTTATGTGTTTTTAGTTATGTTTTAATGCCCAGATTATTCTGGGTATTTTTTTGTAGAAAATTCCTCTCTCTTTAGGCACTACTAAGAATCGTATGTTTAGCTTTAGCTTCAGCCAAAAAGTATTACTGGCTAAACATCTCTAGAAAGTTCTATTCAATCTCGGATCTTTTGATCTAAATCAACATTCTTCGCCAAGCCTATATTTATAATCTAATCGAACTTAACAATCCTTAAAGGACATTATTATGAAACAGAATGTTGGTATTTTAGATACAGCTCTTCGCTCAGTTATAGCCATTATTTGTTTATCTATCGCTGCAGAAGGCCTTTTACCCCAAGCTGGTACAATCGCAATGGTCGTGATTGGCTCATTAATGTGGATTTCTTCAAGTTTTGGTTTATGTTTTGTTTATAAAATTTTAGGGATAGACACATACCCAGGTGCGGGACATGGTATTACTCAATATTATCCTAGATAATGCAGACTGATCAGACTGGAGCAGATATAAAGCTGGTACTAGGAAGTTGTAAATAGCTGAAAGGGTGGCTGACTTAACTATTGATATTTCTATAAGGCGATAGCAGAAATATATTTTCTGCTAGCTAGATGGAATAGCTAAATAAATAGATGGTAAATTTTAAATATGAGCTAACGATAAATCAGCATATATCTGAGTTTACGGACTAAACCAAAAAATCAACGAAGGGATAGTTAATAAAACAACCGCTAGCCCCGCCCATAGTTTATTTTGAAAAACGAATCCCGTGACGACTATCGTTATGATTAATACCAGTGAATTAATAGCGAATAGGATCTCTCGTATAAAATCTACCAGAGGCGATAAACTTGCCAGTAATTTACCAGCCCCTTCAAACAAGTACAAAACAGGAGCAAATAAACTCAAACCTTGGTGATATTTCAGCTCACCAGATGCTTCTAGAGAGGGGACAACAAAGATCTTGATAATTAATGCTATTTCAAAATATAGATGTGAAAAAAAGACTAGTAAAGCAATGATTTTTAATATATTCCAAATCCAAGCATTTCTCAATTAATTAACCCTTCCTTGAAAACAATAAATGATGTCGATATATATATCCGATTAAGATTATTAAAGATACTAGGGACTGTTGAGCTTTGGTAAATGCTTTTGTCGTAAATTGTGGGATATTTATGCTGAAAATCAACACGAAGGCAAAGGCAAATAGTTGGCAAACCGTGAGCGTACATATATGTCAAATAAAGCTTAAAAAATAAACACCGACTGTCAGATGAACAAAATGGGCTGTTATTGGCGGCTTTCATGCTCAAAACTGCCATTTTTCAAGTAATTGATCACCTGAGTGATGACGTTTTTGTTTTTCATCATAAAGGGGTGTGTGACTGGCATGGTTATATGGTCATTCATGCCTTCTAGCTTGGTACTTTCTATAGAAACCTTGCCGTCATCTGTGCTGGGAATAAGGGATGATAAAATTAAATTTATGCTTCTTGTGCCGGCAATAATTCCCAGGTTAAAGTTGGCTTTACCTAAAGTGTTGGGAATGCTTAACTCACCTGTACCAAGCTGCATGCCAGCATCACCATTGATAAAGTGAAAACCAGGTACATCTTTAAGTTTATCTACTACTTCGCTTCCTTGATTTGGTGGGCCAAGCATGACGACGCGATTTAAATTGGTTATTTTGTGTTTACTCAGATATTGGCGCACTAAAATTCCACCCAGTGAGTGAGTAACAAAATTGACTTGCATATCTTTAGGGCACTTTTCTAAAGCCGATTTTATCGCTAACTCGGCTAGAATTTCGATAGATCCCTCTCTTGATGGGTAACCTTCATTGATAGGTAAAAAACCTTCAGTCACAAGAACTTGCTCTAGAGTCTCCATCGAACTAGCGCTTCTAGCAAGACCATGCAGTAGAACCACACATGAAGCTTGCGTGCCGAAAGAAAAACATATTAAAAAGACTAGTGTGATTAACTTGATATGAATAATCCGTAAAGTTATTAGTTTGCACTTAATACCAATACCAATACCAATACCAATACCAATACCAATACCAATGCCATTAAATTCCTGCTGAGTGAACATTTATTAGAGTTGGTATTAGCCTTATTCAAATTTAGATAGCTCTTATTGTAATCCAAACCATGTGTTTTCCGCATTTTTTCACAAACTTGGATATATGCAAAGAACATATTTTAGATGCAGGTATAAGTCGCTAACAACTTTGTTAGCGACTTCATAGTAGATGGTTTGGATTTAACGCAACTCAAAAAGCCGCATTTTTCATTTGTTACTTCAATCTACTCCATCGTTTCTAACGACTGTTTTTAAACACTATTTTATAAACTATAACTCGATAATGCGCTATACATCACCTTCAAAGCTTGTGTTACATCATCATGAATGACTGATTCATCTGGGTGATGACTTATCCCTTTTGGACTGCGAATAAACAACATTCCTACAGGACATAGTGAAGCGACAGCCATAGCATCGTGGCCTGCACCTGAGGGTAGGTAATAAGGGCGCTGCTTATTGGCTTCACATGCTAAGGCAAGTTTAGCTTGAATACCTTTGTCACATTGCACAGCTTCTGCTTGGTGAGTCCATTTCCAAGTCATTAATAAATCACGCTTGGCTGCAATTTGTTTGGCTTTGTCTAAAATTTTTGATACTAAGATTTCTAGATGTTCGTTATCTTGTGCTCTGGCATCTAGCGTCATTTCAGAATAACCTGCGATGACATTAGTGGCACCAGGTTTAGCGCTAATATTACCAACAGTCGCCACCTCTTGATGGGTACAACTTTTGGCTATATCCTCTATAGCTAAGGTGAGTTCGGCAGCAGCGGCTAAAGTATCTTTGCGCAGATTCATAGGGGAGGTGCCCGCATGGCCCGTTTGTCCAGCAAAAGAAATGACTGCCCGTTTGGCACCAGCAATAGCTGTTACTACTCCTAATGGAATATCATGAGCTTCAAGTACCGGGCCTTGTTCTATATGCACTTCCCAATAGGCTAATACCTTTTTGGGATTTAAATAAGCATTCACTACTTCATCAGGTTTTAGACCAAATTGTTCCATGGCTTCGGCCATGGTAATACCGTCCTTGTCGACAGCCTCTAACCATTTACTGTTAAATTTTCCTGCTATGGCATGAGAACCAATCAAAGTTGTGGCAAAACGGGTGCCTTCTTCATCAGCAAAACCCACTAAGTCAATATGAAATGGAAACTCTAACCCTTTAGCTTTTGCCACTTTTATCAACTCTAAAGCGAGTAATACTCCTAAAATACCATCGTAGGCTCCAGCATTAGGCACAGTATCGAGATGGGAGCCAAGTATTAAGCTGGGCGCATCAGGATTATTACAAGCTAAACGGCCCCACTGATTACCAGCTTGATCTTGCCAAGTGCTCAACCCATCTTGTTGCATCCATTTTTCAACGAGTTGATGGCCGGCTTTGTGTTTGCTAGTTAGATATTGTCTTAATATGCCTTGATCTAATTCACTCACTTGTGCTAACTCATCACAATGGTCTAATGCTGTCTGACTATATTTTTCTGCAATTGAGTCTTCAAGTATGTGCATGATTATAATTACAACCTAAGCTTGGCTAGCATAAAAATTAAGTGCCGCAGCACTGGCTTCGCCCTGAGGGCCTTTGTAATGATTAGCATGTAGACACGCATCTAGGCAGGCTAATGTTTGTAACACTGCTGATTTACGTGCGTTGTAACCCATTGTGCCTATGCGCCAAATTTTGCCATGTAGTGGGCCAAAAGAAGTACCTATTTCAATGCCAAAATCAGTCAACATTTGACCGCGTACTTTGTCGCCATCAACTTCATCGGGGATATAGACACCCACCACATTGTTCATTTTATTGCTGATGTCGCCAAAGACTTTTAAGCCTAGCGCTTGAACACCCAATAACATAGCTTGGCCATGTAATTCGTGACGAGCCACTGCTTCATCTATACCTTCATTAATAGCGATTCGGGCGCATTCAGATGCACAATACAGCATGCTGGTTGCTTCAGTATGATGATTGAGGCGTTCTTCACCCCAGTAATCCATAATCATAGGTAAATCAAAATAATTTGAACGGATCATAGGTTCAATTCCGTCTTGGTGTGCTGCAGTACGAATACCCGCTTCTACTTTTTTACGACTACGAACCCAGTGCACAAACTTTTCACTAAAAGTAACAGGTGCAGAGCCAGAAGGGCCGCCGAGACATTTCTGTAAACCTACAGAAACCGCATCTAAACCCCATTCATCAGTTAACAGTGTATTACCTAAAATTGACGCTGTAGCGTCGCAATAAAACAAAACATCATGTTGTTTACATATATCGCCAATGTGTTCAAGAGGTTGATTCATAGTGGTTGAAGTGTCACCTTGCACCATGGCTAACATTTTAGGTTGAACTTGTTTAATAGCTGCTTCAATTTGTTCTGGTTTAAATACTTCCCCCCAAGGTACTTCGATTGTATGAACTTCAGCTTGCGCCCGTTCTGCTATTTCTGCTAATAGATGTCCAAATCTGCCCATAATGGGGACTAGTACTTTATCACCAGGTCTCAGTGCGGATATAAGCACTGCCTCAATACCAGCCCTTGAAGTACCATCAATTAAAAAGGTCCATTGATTTTGGGTCTTAAATACCTGGCGATAACGAGCCATAGTTTCATTCATAAAACCTGTCATGGCCGGATCGTATTGACCAATTAGTTGCGCTGACATTGCGCGCAATACCCTAGGATCTGCATTGATAGGACCCGGGCCCATTAACAAACGTTGTGGTGGATTTAATGCATCGATAAATGAATGGGACATCTTTTTAAGCTCCTATTGCTTGATATAACATGCGAGAACTGGTGATAAGTAAAACAAAAGCAAAAGCTCGTTTTAATTGTTTTTGGTCTAGTTTTGCGCCGAGTGCTGCACCAATGGGGGCAAACAGTATGGTTAAAGGAATAATGATAAAGAACGCTGGTAAGTTAATCAGACCCCAAGTTCCGAAAGGGGCATCAGCAGGTGTAGTACCAATGATTAACAATGTGACTACTCCAGGTAAGGCAATTAAAAAACCAAATACTGCAGCAGTGCCCACCGCTAAATGAGTTCTGACATTAAATGCAGTTAACAGTGGTACACCTATAGTGCCACCACCGATACCTATCATGACTGATAAACCACCCACTATACTAGCCAGAAATCCTTGACCGACTTTACCAGGTAATTGCGAAAATGTAGCAGGTGCGCCAGCTCTAAACAGCATATTTAAACTGACGGTTAAGGCTATGCAGCCAAACATAAGCGTCAGCGCATTGCCTTTTATTTCATGGGCTAATAAGCTTCCTAACACAGAAAAAAGTAAAATAAATCCAGCCCAATACTTTAGTAAAGGTACATCTACATTGCCTTTTTTGTAATGTGCTTTTATTGTCGATATTGCCGTAGGAACTATGGTTGCTAAAGAAGTTGCTGTGGCAATCATCATAGCTGATTCAGCACTCACGCCAAATGTTTGCAGCAGAAAGTAAAGTACTGGCACTATTACTATACCGCCGCCCACACCAAATAGCCCTGCTAATAAACCGGCAAATATCCCTGTGCCAATGAGTGTCACTATGATTGGCCAAGATTGAATTATTTCATCCACTTAATATTATCCTTTGATTAAAATTTTATCTGTTATTAAATTGGTATTGATAGATTATGTACTTGAGCCACACCATCAGAGCGAGGGTCGCTGGCAGCTTCTAGCAAGTTATCTTGTGCTGAAAAAACAATTGCGCCTGCATGGCCCATCATTTCGTTGTTATTGTCTACGCTTTGCCAATCATGCCCTTTGGCAGTAAGTTCTGTCGCGACTTGTTTGGCTAAATTATTCTCGATTTTTAAATTTGTTGCACTATCACCCCAAGTGCGTCCTAATAACCAACGGTCATTACTAATGGCCTTTTGTAGAGACTGCTGTCGCCAAGCATAATTGCTGAATATAGCAGCTTGAGTTTGTGGTTGGCCTTCGCCACCCATAGTGCCGTAAACGAGTCGACGACCATCGGTAAATTTAGCAAAAGCTGGGTTTAATGTATGGGCCGGTTTTTTATTAGCCTGTAAACAATTGATATTGTTTTTATCTAAGCTGAAACTGACGCCGCGGTTATTCCAAACAAAGCCACCATCACGCATGGCTATGCCACTACCAAACTCCCAATAAATGCTCTGAATAAAGCTGACCATTTGGCCATTTTTATCTTTTGCTCCCATCCATACGGTATCTCCTGGGGCGGCGTCAAAAGGCCATGGTTTAGCTTGAGTTAAATCAATATTATTGGCTAATTGAGTGATAGTTTGAGCTGATAAGGCTTGTTGATATTCAATGTTTAATATAGCCAGATCAGCCCAAATAGTTTTTCGTTGATCAAAACTCTGTTTCGTCGCCTCAACAATTAAATGCAACCACTGGGCTTGGGTTGATACCTTAGATTTAAGCTGGTCTAACATAGCTAAAATCTGCAAAGAATGAATACCTTGAGTAGGGGCGGGTAAGTTAAAAGCCTGAGCATTACTTAATTGTACAGATAAAGGGCTGACAACTTCAGCTTGTGTATTGGCAATATCTTCAGAGGTGAGGGGACTGCCTGCTTGCTGCAAATCTTCAGCAAAACTGTCGGCTAATTCACCATGGTAAAAAGCAGATAATCCATATGTAGCTAAGTGACGAAATACGTCTGCTAATTTTCGATTATAAAATTGTTTTTTGGGTTGTAACACTTGGTTATTAGATTCGTATAAGGATTTAAAGTGGGCGTTTCTTTGTTCCACAGAGAACAATTTAATCGCCCCATCATGTAAACTGTTTGTGACTTCAAACCCAGATTCAGCATGATGAATCGCGTGTTGAAAAATTTTGCTCAAAGGTAAACTTGCCGTTTGATCTTGCTCAAGAGCTATTTGCCAGCCTTGTACTGTACCCGCTTGGGTTAGAGCACTCATTCCGCCTCTAGCCGGAATATCAGTTAAATCGCTATAAGCTTGTATATTGGCGGCACTACGACCACAAGCATCGATGGCAATGGGTGAAACTGACTGTTGATTATCAATAATCCAAAAACCATCACCACCGATTGAATTCATGTGAGGGTAAACAACGGATATTACCGCAGCTGCTGCAACCATAGCCTCAACCGCACTACCACCATTTTCTAGAATGTCGATCCCTGCTTCTGTAGCAGCCCAGTGTGGTGCAGTAAAAGCAATGGATGATGGGGAGCTATTATCTGACATTAAATATGTTTCCATTCAAGTTGTTGGCTAAGAGACTGACATAGAGTAAGCAAACTTTGGTCTTGCCCTGTTAACATCATTAATGAAAAACCATATGGTACCAATTGGTTGTTTATTTTAACTGGGGCGACTGTTAGCGGCATATGCACTTGAGTCGAGCCAGTTAAACCTGCAATGGCCGACAAGTTAATCAGTTTCATTCTTAAGTCATCAATGCTTTGGCCAATTTTAGGTGCTGCAGTAGGTGTAGTTGGTAAAAATAAGCATGTTTGGTCTGTCATATTACCTTGTATAAGCGCTATTAATTGGCTTTGAATTTGTCTTGCTTCTAATTCATCTTGCTCGGTAAGAGCTAAAGCCATACTAAACCTTTGTTGGATGCCAGGTGCAAAATTGGGCTGACTTTGTTCTAACCATACTCTATGTTCTCGAGCAATTGCTCTACCTTGTAATATCCTAAATGAATCAGGCAATTGAGATAATAATGTACGGCTAATTTTTAATTTTTTATGTTGCTTAAAATTAGGGGTAATGTGGGATAAACAGTTATCTAAGGCTTGTCTGTAATTACCTTCAACTAACTCTAATAAAGCATCACAACTTAATAAAGTGTCGACTGCTTTGACGGCTTGTGTGGGTAACAATGCTTCAGCCACTTGTTTTAATAAAGTGGCATCTTGAGTAAACCAACCCGTGGTATCAAATTCTGGAGCTAAACCAATTAAACCCTTATTTGAGATCAGTCCATGGCTAGGTCTAATTCCATATAAACCACAGTAACTGGCTGGGATCCTGATTGAACCACCAGTATCTGTACCCAGACCTATATCAGCTAGATCCGCTGCCACAGCAGCAGCAGAGCCCATAGAGGAGCCACCACACATATGGCCTGATAATTTGGGGTTTTCAGCGCTGCCATAGTGAATATTATTACCTTCTAAACTATATGCAATTTCATCTGTATGAGTAAAACCAACAAAGGTACAGCCTTTACTCATCAGAGTTTGTAACGAATCTGCAGTGTTTAACGCAACATCATGAGTCGCTAGCCAATCAGGGTTACCTGCTGAATTTTTATATCCCTTAACAGAAAATAGATCTTTCACTGCTAGACGTTTAGCAATTAATGGGCTGTTATTCTGGCTGTCATTGATATCCACTAAAGACCAATTTTTTGGACCGTGGTTACAGAATATTCCATTGTGATTTTTTTGCGGTTTACTCATGTGTCGACTCTAAAGGCTGGCTAATAACATAATTAGGTTATGTGAATTATTTATAGTTCACTGATATGTTTTTAATTAAGGCAATTTTGATGCCAGTATACAGCCTAAGTCGAAACCTGTCTATCTGGTCAGGTTTTTGATTATAGTCAGATTGAACTATGAATATTTTGGTGCAAAAGCCCCGAATTGGGGCGATATTTAATGTGACAATATAGCTAGGTATTTTGTTCTATTGATGGAAAGCTATTTATAGCTAAGCAAAACGGTTTTGTAAATATTTGATGATCTCAGATGATTCATATAACCATTCTACTTGACCATCTTTTTCAATTCGTAGACAAGGAGTTTGAACTTTGCCGCCTGCTGCTAACAATTCGTCTCGATAGACAGAGCCTTGAGATGCATTGCGTTTATTTATGGGTAAATTTAATTTGTACATGGCACGTCTGGTTTTAATACAAAACGGGCAGGCAAAAAATTGATACAAAGCTAAACTTTTAGTTTCATCTTCTACCCGTTTTTGCGCTTCAGGTGTTCTTTTTAATTTAGTGCCACGGGTGATTACATCGACTAATGCAATTAATCCACCCAGTAGGTTACGGATAAGGTTAATGATTATTTTCATCTATAAAACTCAGCTAGTTGATATTTTGACGGCGCATTATATGCGTAATATTAATAAAGATTAAGTGCCTTTAACTTATTCATTATCTGTTACTGGATCTGTATTTTCAACCGGCCAATTGTAACGATTTATCGTCACCACCATACCAAATAAGGGGTGATCAAAATAATGTATTTGTTTACTGATAACCCGTCTCAGTTGGTTAAAATTTACACTTTGTAAATGTTCAGTAGGTTTACCTCCGTTAGCCAATATTTGACTTGATGTTTGTTGGTTTAATATTGGATGTCGATAATCTAAATTACTATTGATATGTAAATAAGGAACACGTCCGACATTTTGTAAGTAGACTTTAATAAAACCGTCTACCCCCCATAGTTGTGTGAGTTCTGCCAACAACTCTGTTTGATCTGGTGTTTGTTTAGTGGGTAAATCCTTGTCAATAATAGTTTCACTGAGTAAGGCTTGTTCAATTTTAGTTAAAAGGTCTTCTTCAGTAAGCTCGTTTATTGTTGTATTAGGCTTAAGTTTTGTTATCAATTCTTCCAGTTCGCTGGCTGATAACTTTTCTCTTTCTTCTTTAGGTATATACAATTCGTCATCAACAACAACCGTTTCAGTTTGTACTTGATTTAATACATCTTGTTGAATTTTAGGTTGACCGTTAATATCAAATTGTGCGGCAAAATTATCACCGGCAAACAAACGGTAACCTTGGGCATTGTCAGCGCCAAAAGTCACTTGTTGACGCCAAGCTAGGTGGATCATAGGTTCAATCCCACGCTGTTTTTTTATACTGGTATACAGCTCTGTCATGCGCAGTTGATCTTGTGGCAATAAAAATGGCGCTTGTGATTTATTTAACCATTCAACGCCATTAATCACCTTAGGCACTTGGCTAATTAATGTCAGCGGATCTTTGGATACTGTTTCACTTTCTACTTGGGGTAAAAATTCAATTGATGGTTCGACTTGTTCAGCATAGGCACAAGGCAATTGAGCAGGTATTTGCCATTCAATCCAGTTAATGGTGATTGGTAAATATTGAATTGCGGATTCTTCGTTCAATGACTCTTCAGTCAATTGCTTTGCTAATTCTGTTTCTTGTATTTTGTCCTTTAGAGCAGGTGCTGCTGAGGCAAGCTTAGAAGCCGAATCTTTGTCTTGGTCAGCAAATATATCTGTGGTGGCTACTTGGTATTCAAAATTCTCGTCTGTCGTGGTTTCCGTATTTACTGTTTCATCAGTCTGCACTGATACGAGTTCAGGAATTGAGTTTTCTACTTGCTCACCTGTTTGTTCTTCTGCTTCAACTATAGGTTGAGGAAATGCAAAATCCTTTTGTCTCTGTTGTTCTATGGCTGCGAGTTTTGACTGACGACAAAAAGGTAAATCTCCGCGCATATAAGTCAAATCAGGTGTTAAATAAGAAGTAATTAAATCTGTATGCTCAGTAGCAGCGGGCAATAAAGAAGATTGAGTAAAAGCCTCTGCTACAGGGCTGGTAGACAAATCTCGAGTAAAAACGATGACTTCAACATCAAACCACCATTCTTTATCAGCCGCATAAGCCGATGAATTTAAGACAGCTGAAGTGACTACAGCCACACCAAGTGAAGTGACTGCCTTTTTGATACTACTAGTTAATACACTTTGCATTTTACTTATATTACTCATTATGCTGGACGCAATTGTTGACTAAATTGATCAAGGATATCTTTAAACATAGCTAGTCTATCTGCGGCTGATTCAGTAGGCACGTTAAATTTCAATTTTTGTGGTCCGTCTAACTTATACACTCTTGGTTGTGACTGTATCAACTTAATAATAAAACCTGGGTCAATTTGAGTTTTTTGTGAGAACTCAACAAACCCTCCTTTACTCGTACCCTCTGCTTTACTGATTCCAATTATTTTAGCTTTGATTTTTAACAAGGCTATGTCTAATAAATTCTTGGTGCTTTGCGGTAATAAACCAAAGCGATCAATCATTTCGATTTGTAATTCGTTTATTGCTCGTTCATCTTTACAACCAGCTAGGTTTTTATACAAAGATAAACGTGTATTCACATCATGAATATAATCATCAGGTATTAGTGCAGGTATTCGCAGATCTATATCTGTTTGTTCAGATAAAGCCTTATCTAAACTAGGCTCTTTACCTTCTTTTAATGCTTCGACAGCTTGTTCTAACATATCCATGTATAAGGTAAAGCCGATACTGGATATTTGACCTGATTGACCATCACCTAAAAGTTCACCCGCCCCACGAATTTCTAGATCGTGAGTGGCTAAAGCAAAACCAGCTCCAAGTTCTTCCAGAGAAGAAATTGCTTCTAGTCGTTTTTTTGCATCTTTTGTTAAACGTCTAGGGTGTGGGGTTAATAAATAAGCATAAGCTTGGTGATGTGAACGACCTACACGACCACGTAATTGGTGTAATTGCGCTAAACCTAAATGATCCGCTCTGTCCATTACAATGGTATTGGCTGAGGGTACGTCAATACCGGTTTCTATAATGGTTGTACATAGAAGCACGTTTGATCTTTGGTGATAAAAGTCTGTCATGACTTTTTCTAATTCACGTTCTCGCATTTGCCCATGGCCAATTGAAATGCGGGCTTCAGGAACAATTTCTTTTATCTCTTCGGCTGTTTTTTCAATTGTGTCTACTTCGTTGTGCAAGAAGTACACTTGACCACCACGGAGAATTTCTCGCATGATAGCTTCGCGAATAAGCTCTTTATTGCGCTGTTGCACAAAAGTTTTAATAGGTAAACGTTTGGCAGGCGGAGTCGCAATAATCGACAAATCGCGCATTCCACTGAGTGCCATATTTAAGGTACGAGGAATAGGTGTGGCGGTTAACGTTAGAATATCTACGTCTGAACGTAATGCTTTAAACTTCTCTTTTTGACGTACGCCAAACCTGTGTTCTTCATCAATTATTACTAAGCCCAAGTCATTAAATTTAAGCTTTTCTTGTAACAGGGTATGCGTACCCACCACAATATCGATTTTACCTTCTTCTATATTGGCAATGACTTGTTTGGCATCTTTCGCACTAACGAAGCGTGATAACACTTCAATTCTAAAGGGACAGTTGACAAAGCGTTCTTTGAAGTTTTCAAAATGTTGTTGGGCCAGCAGCGTGGTGGGCACTAAAATCGCTACTTGTTTGCCCTGGTTAGCTGCGATAAACGCTGCGCGCATGGCCACTTCTGTTTTACCAAAGCCAACATCACCACAGACTAATCTATCCATTGCATTAGCAGAACCCATGTCTTGAATAACAGCATTAATTGCTTTTTGTTGATCTAGCGTTTCGTCAAAAGGAAAACTATCACTAAATGCTTGGTATTCATCCCAAGCAATTTTAAAGGCAAAGCCCGGTTTCGCTGCTCGTCTGGCATAAACGTCTAACAGTTGTGCTGCTACATCTCGTACTTTTTCGGCAGCTTTATTTTTAGCTTTAGTCCAAGTGTCATTACCTAAATGATGTAAAGGTGCATGATCGATATCACCACCACTGTAACGGCTGATTAAATGTAATGAAGCAACAGGTACATAAAGTTTGGCTTTTTTCGCATATTCAATGGATAAATATTCTGTGGTGACGCCACCGGCATCCAGAGTTTGTAAGCCTAAATAGCGTCCTACACCATGATCAAAATGTACCACTGGCTGGCCTAAACGCAATTCAGCCAAATTGCGGATAATGGCATTTTCATCTGTGCCTTGGCGGGTATCTCTTTTACGCCTATGGCTTATTTTGTGACCCAGTAATTCGGTTTCTGTAATAAAGGCTATATCTGATTCAGGATCTGACAACAAAAAGCTAAATTCGGCAGGGCCAACTGTAATGCCTATTTCGTCATCACTTAAAATGAAATCGCTAAAATGTTTGAAATGTTTAGGTTTGATATCAGCTTTAGTTAATATTTCTAATAAACCTTCACGGCGTCCAGCTGATTCGGCACTGAATAAAACCTTTACTTTTTTAGACTGCCAATCGGCTATTTGCTGTTTTAATCCAGTCCAAGGGATTTTATTCTGTGGTTTTAAGGCCACCTCGGTTACAACAGACGTAGCAAAGTTATAATGCCCAGACTTTTTATCTAGGTTCTCAGATTGTATTTGTACTCTGGGCCAATTTTTCAGAGCGGCAAATAACTCCTCGTCTCGCATGTATATATCTGCAGGATGAAGTAACGGCCTGACTAAATTGTATCTTAGTTGTTCGTATCTATGATTAACGTCTTTCCAATGATGTTCATGGGCTTTATGTAAGTCACCGTGCATTAACACTGTAGTATCTTGATTCAGGTAATCAAATAAGGTGGCTGTTTCGGTAAAAAACAAGGGTAAGAAATATTCAATACCGCCAGGCATTAATCCTTTGCCTACTTGATGAAAAACCGATTCCTTACTGTTATTAGCATCAAATTTTGTTAAATATTGTTGTCTAAATAAACTAGTGGCTTCTTTATCAGTTGGGAATTCTCTGGCGGGTAATAATTTTATTTCATCAATCTTATCTCCTGAGCGCTGTGTCTCAGGATCGAAATGGCGAATGGTATCAATTTCGTCATCAAATAAATCTATGCGGAACGGATGTTGGCTACCCATAGGGAATAAATCGATAATACTACCGCGTATTGAAAACTCACTGTGACTCATCACTTGGTTAACATGCAAATAGCCAGCACGTTCTAAACCTGATCTAAAATTATCAATGGCCAATTTTTGCTTAACTTTCAGTATAAGCAAATATTTGCCAATATAATCTACTGGCGCCATGCGCATCATCAAGGTATTGATGGGCACTATAAATATGCGTTTATCACCTTGTGTGAGTCGATAAAGTGCTTCTAATCTTTGTGAGACTATATCTTGATGAGGTGAAAAATTATCATAGGGAAGGGTTTCCCAGTCTGGAAATAATTGTACTTCTAAAGTTTGATCTTCTAAGAAATAATCTAGCTCTTTTTCTAACTTGATAGCGCTAGGGGTATCAGCAGTTACTAGTAAGATTGGTCCGTCGGCATTATTTGCTGCATTGGCAATGACTAAAGCGTTACTACTTCCTTGGAGTGAACCCCAATGACGAATATCGTTTTTAGACTTTTGAGTGTTGTTAGGTAACGGTGGTGAAAATATACTAAGAGTCATTAATTTTGTTCGTTTTGTTTTTGCTTATTTCGTTTGCGCAAGGCAATCGCTTGTAAATGGAGACTCGCTTTGACCAATAAGTCTTGGTCTTCTTCACGAATACGAGTGTAAATTAGGGATATATGGTACGTATCTTGGTGGGGCTTACAAGTGATTACTTCAGCAAAACAAAATATGGCACAAGCTTCTTCTCGAAGAAAAAGTTTAAGTTCGATTTTTGTACCTATATCAATTGGTTTGTCGGTACTAATCGTGATACCACCGCCACCAAATTGAACAGAATAAAATTGCTCTGCTGGATCTGATTGCTGTTGTAAAATAAGTGACATCATTAAATCAATCTTGCGGGATTGATGATTGAGAAATTCCACTAATTCACTAGCATGCTCACCTAAATTACGTAAAGGTCGCAATGCTTTGCTTTCTATAGCCCCTATCTCACTGGCCACTTGAAAGGTATAGGGCATGTGGTTGTGTAGATCATCAACATCAGGTAAAGCAAAGTCACGTGCAAGTTCACGTATATTGACTGGGAGATCGTGATTAATCATAAAGAATTCACTGAATTGTTCATGTTTCTGCTGCAGAGTTAATTTATCCATTCATTCCCCGAGTCTATGATTTGGTTATTATTGATCATTCACAAAAGCAGTTCTACATACTAACAATTGGCGTAATGAAACATATGCTTTACTTGTGACATAGCCATCAAGCACGTATTATTCATCAACATTCAATAGTATACCAATAGTTAAACACTTATTTTTTAACTGTTTATTGGCAAAGAGTCCTATCTTACATGTTTTATCCTTTACCTGCTTTTATTGGCTTACGTTATGCAAAAGCCTCAAAAGGTAGTAATTTTATTGCCTTTATTAATATGTTTTCTGTGGCCGGCATTGCTTTAGGCTTAATGTCTTTGATTACCGTTTTGTCTGTTATGAACGGATTTGAAGGCGAACTAAAACTGCGTAATCTAGGTATTACACCTCATATTTTAGTGAAAACCAATAATCATTCATCTTTTGAACCCACTCAATTTGATGATATTGCTGGCGTGCTTGCCAGTACAGAATATATTGAGGGTGAGGGATTAATACAATCAGCACAAGGGCTTAAAGGTGTGCAGTTTCATGGCGTGGATCCGGAAGCGATGCAGACCTCTTCGGTTATTAGCAATAATATGTTGATTGGCAAACTGTCTGATTTAAATAAAGGTGAGTATGGGGTGGTGATAGGCCGTGCTTTGTCTATTCAATTACAACTACGGATAGGCGACAAAACTCGATTAATAGCCTCAGGCAATAGTTTTTTTGGTCCTTTCGGGCGGATTTATAGCCAAAGAGTTTTTAACGTGGTGGGCATATACGATGTGGGATCGGCTTTAGACGATAAAGTCATTCTGCTTAATGTTGATGATGCTGCAAAATTATTGCGTGCTAAAAAACAGGGTATCGCGCAAACTCGGTTATTTTTACAAGATGCGTTTGATTATAAAGCGGTATCAGCTGAGTTAGAAAACCTTGGTTATGAATCGACTAATTGGCGCATTCAACAAGGCGCATTATTTGATGCTGTTAAAATGGAAAAAAATATGATGTCGCTGATGTTGTTATTAATTGTCGCTGTGGCTGCATTTAATATTGTGTCAGCATTAGTCATGGTGGTGACCGAGAAACAAGGGGATATCGCTATATTACTGACTCAAGGAATGACCCGTAAAAACATTATGGGCATATTTTTGTTTAATGGTGCATACAATGGCATTAAGGGGACTGTAATTGGTTTAACCTTAGGTTTACTGTTGGTATCGCAAATCAATAATATTTTAGATTTATTGAATGTCCCCATCTTTTTAGGGCCAGATGGCACTGGTTTACCAATAGATTTACAATGGCATCAAGTCGGCATTCTGATCCTCACATCCTTGATATTGTGTTTTGTGGCAAGTTTGTATCCAGCCTACCAAGCGCTAAAAGTCAGTCCAGCGAATGCATTAAAATATGAATAAATCGCGTAGAACTCTGTAATTAAGGTTATTTCGGTATACAATGACCGGCTAGTCTACAATTGTTATCAAAACACAAAACTCACCATAAAATACATGGTGGAAGGTTTCATAAGGTCAATATTGATGGAAAAAACATTTATCACCGCACAGCAACTTCTGGAAGATTCATTCCGTGTTGCTGCCCAAGTTTATGACAGTGGTTTTCGCCCTGAATTTATTATTGGTATTTGGCGAGGTGGTGCACCAATTGGTATTGCTGTTCAAGAGTATTTTGACTTCAAAAAAGTAGAGACTGATCATATAGCTGTCCGTACCTCTTCATATTATGGAATAAATCAACAATCTAAAACTATTAAAGTTCATGGTTTACATTATTTAATAGAAAATGCCAATGCTGAAGATAGTTTACTAATTGTTGATGATGTATTTGATTCAGGCCGAAGTGTTGAAGCTTTAATGGCGCAAATTAAAAAGTTATCACGGGCTAATATGCCTAAAGATATACGCATTGCTTGCCCATATTACAAACCAGATAATAACAAAACTAATATTGTGCCAGATTATTTTGTACATGAAAGTAACGAGTGGTTAGTGTTTCCCCATGAGATTTCAGGATTAACGCCAGACGAAATCATTAATGGTAAAACTGATTTATGCAATGTACACGATTTACTAAAACAATAAGAGTCGATTTATTTAAATATAGGCTTCTTAATTTAAGAGGCCTTTTTTATGAGTTGCAGATTAAATCTGTAGCGGATTAAGTATGGATCAGAAACAAGCTCAACAATATTTGCTGACAAAACCTTTCACCGCTGAGGTGTTTCCTTTTGGCGAGGGCATAGCTGTGTACAAGGTCAAAGATAAAATGTTTGCTACATTAGCCATTGGTAAGATGGGCAGGAGAGATAACACAGAGAACGTGGGAAACGACAATCAAGATTATTGGATGAATCTTAAATGTGATCCTCAAGAAGCTGTCATGTTACGAGATATATTCCCAGCAGTTATTCCCGGTTACCATATGAACAAACTTCACTGGAACACAGTGATCTTAGATGGCTCTATTCCTCAAGGTGAAATTGAACGTATGATAGATAATAGCTTTGATTTAGTGGTGAATAAGATGAGTAAAAAACAGCAACAATCAATTTTGCTATTAAGGTAAATTAACTATTTATTTAGAATGAATACTCATAGTCACAATTAAAATATTCAAACAGTTACCTAATTTGTTTTTACCAGTCTATCGTTTTCCCCTGCCAATCTAAGTAACTCACAGTTTGATCTATTGCTACATTTTCAACTATTTCAGATAGTTTTGTTGCGACAAATTCACTGCTAAATAATTTGTCTTTTGCCACATTGTGTTGAAAGGGTTTAGACAAGGCTGTGTCTGTTGTCCCCGGATGAAAGGCTATTAATTTTATATTTTTTGCTCTACGGGCTAACTCTATTGAAGCAGTTTTTATCATCATGTTTAACGCAGCTTTTGATGCTCGGTAACTATACCAGCCACCTAATTGGTTATCGCTTATACTGCCAACGCGAGCACTAAACAATACTACTTTACAAGGCTTTTCTCCTGTCAGGATTGGTGTTAACTTTTGTAACCATAATATAGGTGTTAATGCATTTGCCGTCATCACCTGATTAAACGCTTCCTGATTAAAATCCTCTAGTCGTTTTTCTGGGCGAAGTGCATCGTTGTGTAAAATTCCGTTGCAAATATATACATGACCAATAGCTTTGCTGTTGATGTGTTTAAGTTGTTCAATTGCCAAATCTATTGAGTTGGCTTGATAATTTTTAACCATTATTGTTTTTACATTTTTAGCTGTCGCTAGTTGATGCGTAATTTTACGACTAATTAATATTATGTCTTCGGTTGGCAGTTGTTGGTGATGTGCCGCAATTGCTGCGCCTATGCTGCTATTTGCACCTATTATTAATGTTGTTCGACTTGTCATGGCATATTCCTGAATTACATTGAGTGGTTTTAAGCCCTAAAAGTTTGCTAAGAAAAGTGGAAATAGGGTGACGATATTTAGCTACTAATAAGTAGACATAATGACTCATAGTTTTTATCACTGGCCAGTTAAGCGGAGCCACCCAAAAGCCTTTACCAACTAGAGTCCAAGCCCTGTGAGTGACGGATAATCCAAGTAATAATTGTCCTTGATAATATCCATGCAGTATTTTCATGGCATCGCTATATTTGACATGGGGGTAAAGAGTTTGAAAGTTGTCTTGTTGGATATTTACTAAATGAATTAGCTCTGTTTTATCATAACCCTTTAGCTTATTCATCTCTGCACAACACATTGGACAATTACCATCATAAAATATCGTTAGCATAAAGTTTTCCTATTAGCTCTGGGTAAATCGTTATGGGAAGTAAACAAGGTTGATTATGGCTATTTTTTTGATTATAAATAATCAGGCTGCCCATCCACATTTAACAATGTTAATAATTGGTCTGGTTTAGCATAACTTAAACGGGATAATCTTTGGCTTGTGTGGTAACTATCTAAGCCTGATACAGAAACTGTGTTTAATTCTTGTAAATCTATGTAGCCATCTTTTTTTATAGCATTTTGCATGCAAATGATATGGCTTATTTCACCCACTATTAATAAGGTGTTATTTATTTCCATTGGGATTATTTCCCTCAAAGTTAACGCGTATTTCAATTTACTTTCTTTGACGAAAGGGACGTTAATGTTATCTATCTCTTCAACGGTTAATCCTGTTTGTTCGAATTCACATACGTTGGCATCATAACGGGCAGACGTTTGGTGTGCCGCTTGCCAAAAACCGCTGTTAACTTGGTTAATAGTAAATTGTTTGGTTTGTTGGATGTTTGCTAAAGTATGTCTTTCAACTGTATTTGGCCGAGTGACAAATCCCACTAAAGCGGGTGAAGCTCCAAGGTGAAATACAGAGCTAAAAATAGCCAGGTTATTCACTCCATTTTTACTTCGGCTTGCCACCAAATTAGCACTTTTGAATCCGGACAAACTATTTATCAACCTAGCTCTGTAGTCTGAGGGCATAGTATTAAGTTGGTCTATATTAATATTGCTTATCAAGTTTTTTGGCCTTTGCTGACACTGTCTTGTAATTTCGTACGTACTCGAATGGGTTATCGATCACTAGTTTCCTTTGAATACATAAGACCGTGTTGTACAATGAATACTTAATCAATTGAAAAACAAAGATAAATTTAAGTTTATTCTTAGAAATGTTAGAGATGTACTGGGTTAATTAATTCGTTGATCTGTTGTGAACAACACACATTCACTATATTGTTCTAATAACGAATTAGTTAGCAAACTGATTTCATAATTATTAATGCCATATTTTTTTCTTTATTAAATTCAAAAAACTTTCACCCTGCGCTTGGACTAAAAATTACATGATAGATTTTGTTGCCGTTTTTATTACTTTTTTTGCTGTTATTGACCCAATAGGTACTCTACCGGTGTTTATTGCGGTAACTGATAAATATGACGCAAAGACTAAGCGTCGTGTTGCTTTACTGGCGACAATTGTCGCTGCCCTTGTCTTATTGTTTTTCCTGTTTATTGGCGAATATTTGTTGAATTCTTTGCATATTCCTCTTCCGGCATTTCAAATATCCGGAGGAATTGTGTTATTCCTATTTGCCATGAATATGATATTTGGTCAAAGTAAACCGGAAGAAGAAATAAAACTGTTAAGAAAGTCTCATAAAGAAACGGCTATTTTTCCCCTTGCAATACCTTCTATAGCAAGTCCAGGGGCTATGTTAGCTGCGGTACTTTTAACTAAAAATTCTGTGTATACTTTTTTAGAACAAGCATTGACTGCATTAGTTATGTTAGGCGTTTTACTGTTAGCTTATATTTTAATGTTAATGTCTGGGTTAATCAGCCGTTTTATTGGCAATAGTGGGGCCAGTGTTATTAGCCGAGTGATGGGCTTAATTCTTTCAGCCATTGCCACCACTAATATATTAACGGGTTTGACTGATTATTTTAAATTCATGCAGGTATAAACCACAAACAACTATATGTTTACACCAGAAATAAATCATCTCTGATTGTTTACCCTATTAGTTTTAATAATAATCTTAATTTCAAACGAAGTAATGATTTAGCATCATTTTATATACGGGGCTTAAAATGATTTCAAGTGCTTTTTAGGGGGGTATTCTGAGAGCTCACTTTTTATTATGAATTGGTGAAACAAGCCTCGAACTTAAATTAATATTCATTAGCCGAGTGACTGCATGGATGCTATCTGTATACTGAGTTTATATTCAAGAGCAGAAAATAATAGTTTAATATGCATAACGTATCATTACGAAATAACGTCAAAGTCTCAGGTTTAAATAATGCCCCAACATTGATGCTTGCCCATGGATTCGGCTGTGATCAAAATATGTGGCGATTTATGCTGGCTGAGTTAGAAAAACACTATCAAGTCATCTTGTTTGATTACGTAGGTTCTGGAAATTCATTGTTAGCAGAATATTCACAAAATCGATATTCAACACTAGAAGGATATGCGCAAGATATAATCGAGATTATTGACGAGTTACAACTTAAAGATGTGACTATTATTGGTCATTCTGTGAGTTCAATTATTGCTTCTATCGCCTCTCTTGATGTTCCACAAATAATTAAAAAAATTATTATGATCTGTCCCTCACCTTGTTTCTTAAATATTCCCCCAGATTATCAAGGTGGATTTGAGCGCCAAGATTTAGAAGAATTGATAGATCTAATGGATAAAAACTATATCGGTTGGGCTAACTATTTAGCCCCACTTGTTATAGGTAGCTCGCAATCGCAAGAGCTTATCGGTGAACTATCTGGTAGTTTCTGTAGTACAGACCCAATAGTGGCAAAAACGTTTGCTAAAGCCACATTTTTTTCAGACCATCGAGACATTTTAAATGACATGAAGTGCGAGGTGCTGATCCTACAAAGCTCTTCGGACGCATTGGCCGATGTAAAAGTTGGCGAATATATGCATAAAAATATAGTCAATAGCCAGCTTGTGGTTATTGATGCCGAAGGTCATTGTTTGCACATGACCAATTATTTAGACATTACTCCGATAGTGCTGCGTTTTCTTGAGAGTCATTAATGACCCAGGTCAGTATTGCAAATTTAGATGATTTTTGTTCTGGGCATATGGTTGTAAACCAAGATAGAAACATTCTTTTTTGCAATGACTATCTTAACAAATTAAGTGGTCTACCTCGCAATAAACTAATCAATACTCCCATAGCTAATTGCTTTACAAAAGCTTCAAACATTTTTATCGATAGTTATGTGTTTCCAATCCTACTAAACGAAAAGCTTGTGCAAGAAATTCAGCTGAATTGGATTGGGTTAGATGGTGTCGCTATATCTGTTGTGGCTAATATTCGGTTAGTTGAAGATGGTCGTTCTTTTTGGTCAATGACCTCATGTACAAACCGAGACAAGCTGTATAGTGAGTTGATTCAGACCAAAAATAAACTGGAAGAACAGTCGCAAGAATTGTTTCTCATGGCGACAACAGATCCTCTAACAGGCTTGTTAAATAGGCGCGAACTTTTAGTTCAGGCCGACAGGCTATCTCATTTAGTGGCGAGATATTCATCGACCTATGCATTGCTAACAATCGATGTGGATTTTTTTAAACATGTTAATGATACCTATGGTCATCAAGCTGGTGATAAGGTTCTAGTGAACTTAGCCAACATATTGACCGAAGGTCGACGCACTAATGATTTAATTGCACGGGTAGGGGGAGAAGAGTTTGTAATGGTATTACCTCACATGGATGAGAAAAATGCCTTTATATTTGCCGAAAAATTAAGGAAAAAGGTACAAAGTCAATCAGTTGATAATTTACATATTACTGTGAGTATCGGCTTAGTGGTCAGCCAAAAAGATATCAACAAACAATTTGATCTACTATTAAATTTATCTGACAAAGCTCTTTACGATGCCAAGAACTCCGGGCGAAACAAAACTGCAGTTGCGACCCACTAGTTATGTCTATTCAACATTTACAGGTTTTCACAGACGCTAGTGTTAATACTAAGTTGAAGGTCGGGTATGGTGCTTACTTGGTGGTCACTGAACGAAGTGCTTTAGTAGATATCCTTACAAATGACGTTAATATTAAACGCTTTACCCAAACTAGTTCGACAAAGTTGGAGTTACAAACCCTGTTGTGGGCATTACAAGACATAACGACCATTAGTGATGATAAAAATATAAGTTTAACCATTTATACCGATTGCCAAAATATTATCGGTTTGCCTGACCGGCAAGTTCGACTTGAACAGAATCGATATATGACGAGTAAAAATAAACTTCACAGTAATTATCAGTTGTATCAAGAATTTTACCATTTAACCGCTAGCATAAAATGCCAGTTTGTTAAGGTCGTAGGGCATCAAGCAACATCAAGTAAAGATGTTATTGATAAAGTGTTCAGTTTGGTAGATAAGAAAGCCAGACAAGCATTAAGACAAGAGTTTTCAACTAATATCTAACTAAAAACAATAAATATCTAGGGGGTATGATTGTTTTTTAGGTAAAGCTTGTCATGAAAGGTGCACACCCAATGAGGTTTATGGATCACCAAAATAGTAATGGTCATACCGTTAAACATGGCTTCTGGGAACAACATCAAACTTGTAATGATGAAATAATTATCATGAATGGTTGGCCAATCGTACACTCCATCTAAGTAATAATAGCCACTAAGCGCCATCATTTTTAAAGCTATGGTTAATGCGCCGGGGATAAATGCGCATAAAAATATGTAGATAAAAATATTTCTAGGCAGCTTATGAAATGTAAAACTATATATGCCATAAGTGATAGAAATAGGTAATAAAACTCCAAGCAAAAAGTTAACACCCAACATATTTACGTTTTCTTCACCGGTCAAAGTGACCCCCAATAAGACTAAACAGGCGCTGAACATAGCCCATCTAAAGCCTAGTATTAAAGGTAAAGCGGCTAACCATAAAAAATGCACAGTTAACCCTTCATAAATACCTGTTCTAAACATCCACAAAATAAATACACTGGCACAGCAACCAAACACTAAGTGCTGAAGTTTTTTATTCACTTTGAGCTGAGTCAGCGGCAGGTTTTTAAACAATAAATAGGCAACTATTAAACTAATAATACTTGCTATTAATTGTATTGTGCTGAATTGAACTGTGTTTTCCACTACGAACCTTTACAACTAGTTATTTTAAACTTTGCTATTAAATACAGACCAAATGGGTGCGTGATCGGAAGGTTTTTCAATTCCTCTTAATTCATAATCTACATCTGCTTCTTGGATGGTTTCATGCAAGTTTTTAGTGGCTAATATGAGATCAATACGTAATCCTCGGTTGTCAGGGAACCCTTTAGACCGATAATCAAACCAACTGTATTTTTCTGCTTCAAGCGGATGCAATGCTCTGAAACCATCTGTAAATCCCCAATCAATTAGCGTATTTAACCAATCACGCTCTTCAGGTAAAAAGCTACATTTTTTGGTTTGTAACCAACGTTTTCGATTAGGTTCGCCTATACCGATATCTAGATCTGTGTGAGAGATATTCACATCACCCATCACGATCACATTATCTTCAGGTGTATGATATTCATTTAAATAGCCCATTAAATCTTGATAATATTTACGTTTAGCTGGGTATTTAGTTTCGTGATTTTGGTTTTCACCTTGTGGAAAATAACCATTCAAAATACGTACTGTTTCCCCATTATCCATGGGGTAGGTGACCATGATCATGCGCCGCTGAGCTTCCTCGTCATCACTAGGAAAACCATATTGCACATCAATTGCTTCTTTTTTACATAACATAGCCACACCATAATGGGCTTTTTGGCCATGAAAGTAGACCTTGTAGCCCATAGCTTCAACATCTGCTATGGGAAACTGTTCGTTATGAACTTTGATTTCTTGTAAGCCAATAATATCCGGTTGGTGCTTGTCTATTAAAGCTTGTAATTGATGAAGACGCGCACGTATTCCGTTGATATTAAAAGAAATGACTTTCATGTTTTATGAGTACCTGAATAAAAATAAAGAGAAAATAATGGTCTTTATTGTGAAAGGTTATGCCATCAAGAACAAGTGTTTAAATAGACACTTAAATTAATTTGTTCTTATGACTTATATTTATTAGGCACTGAACGTAGAGTACATTTGTCTGGTCGTTTATATTGAATAGGCGATACTTTAGGCAATTTCACGCTTTTGTGATTATAACTTTGATAATCAATAAGTGATAACAAGTGGCTAATACAATTCACTCTTGCTGCTTTTTTATTATCTGCTTCTATGTTGTACCAAGGGCTTAAATTTGTATCTGTGTATTTTAACATTGCATCTTTAGCTTTTGAATACTCAGTCCATTTACTGCGAGAGACTAAGTCCATATCTGAAAATTTCCAACGTTTTAGGGGATTATCTAAACGCTCTAAAAAACGTTCTTCTTGTTTTTCTTGTGACACTGAGAACCAATATTTAATCAGAGTGATGCCCGAGCGAATTAGCATAGTTTCAAATTCTGGACAGCTAGTTAAAAAGTCTTGGTATTCTGCATCAGTACAAAATCCCATGACTTTTTCAACACCAGCCCGATTATACCAACTACGGTCAAATAATATAATTTCTCCGCCAGCGGGCAGGTGACTGACATATCGTTGGAAATACCATTGACTGCGCTCTTTCTCTGTAGGTTTTCCTAGGGCTACAACCTTTACTATCCTTGGATTGAGTCGTGAGGTGATGGTTTTAATGACTCCGCCTTTACCCGCAGCGTCTCTACCTTCAAAAATAACGACAACTTTTGCCCCAGTAGTTTGCACCCATTCTTGTAGGTTAACTAATTCAATTTGCAGTTTTGAGATATGTTCTTCATATTCATGTTTTTTCATTTATTTGTTGCCTGAATTAAATAAAATTAGTTTTAAAATCATAGACTTTGTTAGACTAATTCTAGTCTTGTATCTTATCAATATAAATTTGCACATGTTACATCTGATCCAATCAAACAAAATGGAAGTGTTAGCTGAAACTCTAATAAGTTGTTTCAGAGAAACCGCGCAACAAGGCCATTCAATTTTCGAACCCGACCAAGTGTTAGTACAAAGTCCAGGTATGTCACAGTGGTTAAAAATAAAAATTGCCGAATCCCTAGGCATTGCCGCTAATATTGATTTTCCTTTGCCCTCTAGTTTTATTTGGCAATTATATCGTCAACATATTCAAGGTTTACCAGAACAATCAGCTTTTACCAAACCGAATATGGCTTGGAAAATAATGAGCCTTTTACCCACGCTATTAGAGCAAGATGAGTTTGCCCCCATCAAACGATATTTGGCTGATGATCAAGCATTAAAGTTGTATCAACTAGCGGGCAAAATTGCCGATGTTTATGATCAATATTTGGTTTATCGACCAGAATGGATTTTAAGTTGGGAGCAGGGGGATGATAATTTAGCTTATTTATCTCAAGGGTTTTCACAATTGAGCGCAGAGCAAACTCATGCCTGGCAACCTATTTTATGGCGTGCACTAGTCCAATATAGTGAAGATCTCGATGAATCGCCCTACCACAGAGCTAACTTACATCAAGGTTTATTAACAGCTTTACAAAATGTTGAAGTCTCGGATAGTCATAACGTCAATGAAAAACCTCTTATGGTGTTTGGTATATCCGCTATGCCTTTACAACAATTAGAAGTATTGAATGCGTTAGCTAAAAGTCGCGAAGTATTGATCTTCTGGTTTAATCCAAGTCAACATTATTGGGGCGATATAGTCGATAGAAAAACCCAAGCTAAAGCTCAACTTAAAGCCATTGATAAACCTGACATTGGTGCTGAATTGTTAGATGTAGGTAATCCTTTATTGGCTTCTTGGGGCAAACTAGGCCGTGATTATCAAGACATGTTGTTGTCTTTCGATTTGCAGCAGCAGGATTGTTTTATTGAGCAAACTGCCGCAAGTTTGTTAGAACACATTCAACTGGATATTAATAATTTACAGTTTAGAAATACCGCTAATGATTTAGCTGCCAGTGAGTTATTAAGTAATGGTGTTGAGTACCCCAAAATTGAAATTTCGCCAACTGATAATTCATTACAAGTTCATGCCTGTCACTCTAAAATACGTGAATTAGAAATTTTACATGATCAATTATTAAAACGGTTCAACGATAATCCTGCGTGGTCGCCAGCAGATATAATTGTGATGATGCCTGATGTAGCGACTTATGCGCCATATATTGAAGGGGTGTTTGGTGCTGTGCAAAGTGACTTGTATATTCCTTATGCCATCTCAGATCGGAATTTTGCTCAAGTATCACCGCTGATCATTAGCTTTATTAATATCATGAAATTACATCAGAGCCGGTTAACGCTTTCTGAAGTGTTGTCCTTGTTAGAAGTGCCTGCGGTGCAGCGGAAATTTGATATTAGTTTGCAAGAATATGAATTGATCCAACATTGGTTAAATGATGCTGGGATCCGCTGGGGCTGGGATGGTAAGGATAAAACCCGTTGGGATTTACCTGCAGAAAAACAAAACACTTGGTTGTTTGGTTTACAACGTTTGCTTGCCGGTTTTGCTATGTCAGCAAACAGTTTGTTTCAAGGTCATGATGAACTCATTGCTCCCTATGCAGATATCGAAGGTCAACAATCTGTAGCCTTAGGTAAGTGTTATAGCGTTATCCAAGTAATATTATCGGCACTAAATTTTTGCCAACAAAAGCAGAATATAAATACTAAGGTTACAGGCGCTTTACAGTTGCTAGAACAGTTATATTTAGTTGAAGAAAATGAACAAATAGAACTTATTTCCGTTCGTGAATCTCTTGAGGCTATATTGTCTCATCAAAGCCAATTTACTGGCGAGTTGGAACAAGACGTTTTTGTTAGTGAACTAGAACAAAATATTCAAGAAAAAGGAGTAGGACAGCGATTTTTAGCTGGCTATATTAACTTTTGTACCCTGATGCCCATGCGGAGTATTCCTTTTAAAATGGTCTGTTTATTAGGCATGAACGACACTGACTATCCAAGACAAAGTGTGCCTATGGGATTTGATTTAATGCGTTTGGCTCCGGTAAAAAGAGGGGACAGGTCAAGACGTTTAGACGATCGTTACTTATTTTTAGAAGCCTTGCTGTCAGCTAGAGAACAATTGTATTTAAGTTACCAAGGCTATAGCCAAAAAAATAATAGTGCTTTATCTCCGTCTATTTTACTCAGTGAATTATTAGAGTATTGCCAGCAAGGTTTTGCCTTACAAGGTGAGCTGACATTGGATGTTGAACAAACAGAACATAACTTACTTAAACATCTATTAGTTAGCCATAAATTACACGCTTTTGAATTAGCTTATTTTGACGACAGTCACAAAAATTTAATCAGTTTTAATCCGGCGATTGCAAAAATTGCACAGCAAACCCTGCAAAAAGTAGAAACTCCTTCGTTCTTCGAACAACAAGAACAGCAAGATATTCAAGTCAATACTAGGATTGATTTAGATGAATTAATTGAGTTTTATCTGAATCCAGCCAAGGTATTTTTCGTTAATCGTTGGCAAAGCCGTTTTTATCCTTTGGCTGATAATAATACTGATTTAGAGCCTTTTGCATTTGATGGACTAGATAGATATCAAATTAACGACGCTTTGGTAAATGTTATGGTTCAGCAGTTTCAAGATAATAAGCAACTACAGAAGTCTGGTGTTAATGAGTTAGTCACTGAGTTTCGTGCTCAAGGTTTATTACCTATTGGCGTGACTGGTGATCTAGCAATTCAACCTTTACTGCAACAAAGTGAAAATATAGCGAAACAAATGATCGAGCTGTTGGCTGGCTCACACAGAAGTCATGTTGATCTTGATATAAACATTCATCAACATACTGTTACTGGGCGGATTAAGCATATATATGGGCAAAATCTTATTTTATGGCGACCCGGTAAGCTCAGAGAAAAAGATAAAGTTATCCTCTATTTATATTGGTTATGTTTATGTGTCAGCCCACCGAAACAAGGTCTAGACAGTGCCTTTTTTGTAAGTGTTGAAAAGTTATATCGTTTACCTGTGATAGATAAAGAAGTAGCAGAGAGTGCCTTAAATAATTGGCTAAATGTGTATGTTTTCGGGCAAAGACAAGTGGTACATTTTTATCCTAAAACAGCTTGGCAGTGGCTGAAAACAGAAGATCAAAATAAAACCATTCAAGCATTTAAAGGTAACCAGTTTAGTTCTGGCGAAGGCGATGAAGTTCACACTCAAAGAGTGTGCCCAGATTTATCTGAGTGTTTTAGTGAATTCACCGCATTAGCAGAGTCTTTATTGTTACCTTTGCTAGCGCTAGAAAAACAGAAATAAGCTGGACTATATGACTGAATTAAGCCAACAACACAGCAATAAACCGGTTATAGAGGGGATGCAACCCCTTGTGCCTTTGACGTTTCCTTTACAAGGCAGTTCTTTGATTGAAGCCAGTGCGGGAACAGGCAAAACCTATACAATAGTTAATTTATATTTACGTTTATTGTTAGGCCATGAGTGTCAGCCATTAGGTGTTGAGCAAATTTTGGTGGTGACTTTTACCAATGCAGCGACAGCAGAATTAAGAGAAAGAGTTCGCCAAAGATTGCGCCAAGCTTATTTGGATTTTTTTGCTCAGCACAGTGACGATAGCTTTATTCAAAGTTTAATCGAACAATCTAACAACATAGAACAAGATTGCCAGCGCTTAGCTTTAGCCAGTAAACAAATGGATGAAGCTGCGGTTTACACTATTCATGGCTTTTGTCAAAAAGCGTTAACTGAACATGCCTTTGAAAGTGGTGCCTTATACGATCAGGGGTTTATTCTGGATGAAAGCGAGTGGGTACAGATTGCGGTGGAAGATTACTGGCGCAAATATATGGTGCCATTAGCTAAACCTGTATTGCAGTTGGTGTTAAAGATTTGGGCTAAACCAGAAGTGTTACTTAAATCGATTCAAAATTTTATTCACCGGCAGGCCGAGATACATAAAGAGCTTTCGGTAAGTGACTGTATTGACATAATTAATCATTACCAAATACTGGTCATCCAGGTTAAATCTTGGTGGTTAAACAACCAAGTGTCTGAGCAACTGGATAAAGCTAATTTAAATGGTCGAGCTAAGTTATCTAAATTATCATTTTTACAGCAAATGGATGATTTTTGCCGAAGTGATCTATTACAAATGCCTAAGGATTTGGGCAGCTGGGATGATTTAGTCCCAGAGAAAGTAGCCAAGGCTGCGAAAAAGGGCAGTGCTGATTTATCTCATCTTGATTTTAATCAATTTGAACTATGTGTACAAAGCTTAGAAAATTGCCAAAACGCAATTAAGGTCAGTTTTAGTCAACAAGCTATCGAGGTCGTACGAGATAATTTACAAAGCCAAAAACAACGTTTACAAATGTTATCGCCAGATGATTTATTGACAGGGTTACAGCGTGCTTTAAGTGCTGAAGAAAATACCTTAGCCAGTGCTATTCGACATACTTATCCGGCTGCTTTAATAGACGAGTTTCAAGACACGGATCCTGTGCAATTTGAAGTTTTTAGCCAGATATATTCAGCTGACGAAGAAGCTCAGCAGCAAACTTGCTGGATCATGATAGGTGACCCTAAACAAGCCATTTATGCTTTTCGTGGTGCCGATATTTACACCTACATTGAAGCGAAAAAACGTATCCCGCCATCAAGACATTTCACTTTGGCAACAAACTGGCGGTCGGCAGCTAATTTGGTAGGTGCCATTAACCATTTATTTGTCAGCAGTAGTAAAGGGTTTTTATTCGAAGATAATATTCCTTTTTATCCGGTGGCAGCAGGACGTGATTTTAATAGTGCTGAACATTCTGGTTTGCGGATTAACGGCAGCACCATACACAGTCTACATTTTGAACATTTTTGTAGTGACACAGATCCAGTGGTCAGTGAAAAAGATGCGCAACCTGTACTCGCACAAAGTATGGCTAATCACATATGTGAATGGTTAACGTTAGCCAAAACTGAACAAGCACAAATTAATGGAAAACCTGTCAAAGCGGGTGATTGTTGTGTACTAGTAAGAAATCGCTACGAAGCCAGCATCATCAAGGATGCGCTGTCTGCTGTGAATGTAGACAGTGTATTTTTAGCCAGAAACAGTGTGTTTGATACACAAATAGCCCAAGACTTGTATCGATTATTAAAAGCTATTAGTCAACCAAGTGAAGAAAAATTACTTAAAACAGCTTTGATGAGTGAGTTGTTTGCACTGACTGCCAAACAATTAGATGAATTATTTAATAATGAACTGGCTTGGCAAAATATATTAGAACAAAGGTTTATCTGGCATCAGACATGGAATAAAAAAGGCTTAATGGCGGCTTTAAATCTTGCCTTCGGTTACTTTAATGTAGAACAAGTGCTGGTATCGCAATATAAAGATGGTTTACGGCGTATTACTAACTTACGCCATTTGGTTGAATTATTGCAACAACAAAGCCTTAAACTACAAGGTGAAGCTGAGCTTATTCATTGGTTCGAATCCTGTTTATTAGAGCCTGATCACAATAGTGAAAGCCAACAATTACGTTTAGAAAGTGATTCTAACCTTGTGCAAATAGTCACCTTACATGCTTCTAAAGGCCTAGAGTTCCCTTTGGTTTTTATTCCATTTGGCCCCAGTTTTAAAAGCAGTAAAAATGCCATATATCACAACGAGCAAGAACAACTAGAAGTTGATTTTCTGAATTCAGATCAAGCAGTGTTTAAAGCGGAATATGAAAGGTTAGCAGAAGATGTTCGTTTGTTTTATGTAGCGGTCACCCGAGCTGTATATTATTGTAATATTGGTATTTGGAATATTAATTTAGCGCCCAGTAAAAAATTGTCGGGGTTTACCCAATCTGCTCTGGGTTGTTTATTATTATCTGAGCTTGACCCCAGCGATGCTGAAGTGAACGGCGCTATTAGTAATCAACATATCCATCAAAGCATTGCAGAGTTAGCTAAACACTGTGATGTTTCTTATCAAGCTTTAAGTCAAATTGAGCCTTTGAACCAAGGTTATATAGATGATACCAAGCAGGTTGACGTGTCTCTGCATTGTTTACAGCTAGACCATAAAGTACAAAGGACTTGGCGTTTAACCAGTTATTCTGCCATTAGCCGACAACAAATACATGTGGACATGCCCACACCTGGTTTAGATGAAGGGCAAGATTTAAACCCACAAGAAATTCACCATCAAGAGCAAACTCTAGAGTTAACCGACCTTAAGTCACCATTTACTTTTGAGCGTGGTGCCAATGCTGGTTCATTTTTACATGGCGTATTAGAAAATATCGATTTCCAACAATTAGATAACTTGACCGAGGTTATTCAACAACAATCAATTAAGTTTGCAATCGATCCCAGTTGGCAAGAGTGCCTACATACTTGGTTAACTGAGGTAATACATAGTCCATTTAACAAAGTGTTGGATCCCACAAAAGAGACAAATAGCGACAACGAAATAGCCTTATTTAGATTGAGTAAAGAACAAGTTAAAGTTGAAATGGAATTTTATATGCCACTACATCAAGTGCAGGTCCATGATTTTAATCGGGTGATTAATCAGTATTTTCCACAACATTATCGTCATTATCAATTTGAGACTCTTAACGGCATGATCAAAGGTTATATCGACTTAATGTTTGAATTTGACGGCCAATATTATGTGGCAGATTACAAGTCAAACCACCTAGGCGACGATCACCAAAGTTATAATGAAGCAGCAATGGAAAAAGGAATGACAGAGCATGATTATCATCTACAAGCCATCCTTTATACCTTGGCATTACATAGATGGTTGAAAAATAGATTGCCTGATTACAATTACGAAAAACATATAGGCGGTGCTTATTATTTGTTTATTCGGGGTATGAGTAACAGTACGAATTTACAAGATACTAGCTGTAATGGAGTGTATTACCTAAAACCAGAACAAAGTTTAATCGAAAATTTAGATCGTTTATTTGACGGTAAAACAGAAGAGTTAACCCAAGTATTAACGGCTAATACACAAGCTCAAGTCTCTAAAAATCAGACCGAAGGGCAGTTAGATTTATGGTAATGGCTATAACAGAAAGTATGAATAATAGTAGTCAAAAAAGTATTGCTTTAGATACGTTATTAAAGTCTTTAGTTGATTTAGTGAAGTTAAGAGCAATTGATTGTGCTTTCGCCGATTTTATCTACCAACAAGAACAATGTTTGTCTGAACAAGATAAAATATCTGTTGCTATGTTAGCGGCCTACATTAGCTTTAGTACTGGGGAACAACACACGTGTATAGACTTAAATGAGCTACAGACTCTTAATTTAAAGGGGTATCAGTTTCCAGACAAGCATGCTTTATTAGAATTATTATCTCAAGCGAATACTGTGTTGTGTATTCCATCTCATACTCAAATTTGTACTAAATTAGCTAAACCACTTGTAGTACAAAATGGAAAAGTGTATTTGCAGCGATATTGGCAATATGAGGTGGAGTTGGCCGCTATAATCCGCAATAAAGCAGATAAATATCGAGAAGTGGATTGGTCTGCGGCTCGTACAATATTAGCCGACTTATTCGACGATAGCAGCAATATCGCCACAAGTTTATTAGATTGGCAGAAAATTGCTGTATGCCTATCTGCCTGCCAAAGTTTAAGCGTCATCAGTGGTGGACCAGGTACAGGTAAAACGACAACTGTGACAAAATTATTAGCTCTGTTACAAGGCTTAGCGGGCAAACAAAACAGAATTCTAAATATTCAATTAGCTGCACCAACGGGTAAAGCAGCAGCTCGACTGACAGAATCAATCAGTGCTGCGAAAAAACGTTTAGCTCCTCATTTACAAATGCACTTACCTGAGCAGTGTCAAACTATACACAGATTGTTAGGCGCCAAACCTCTAAGCCCTTATTTTAAAGCCAATAGTAATAATCCACTGCATTTGGATGTCTTAGTTTTAGATGAAGCGTCTATGGTGGACTTACCTTTAATGGCTAAACTGTTCTCTTCCTTACCAGAAGATGCTCAAGTCATTTTGTTAGGTGACCAATATCAATTAGCCTCAGTAGAAACAGGCAGTGTTTTGTCTGATATGTGTTTGCAGGGCGAAGTTAGTTCTGAATTAGATGCAGCTATATTGGCACGCTATAGCCCTGAATTAATGGCTAAATTAACCTTGTTGATAGATGATTTACCGGTTCCAAACACAGACTATTTATTGCCTAAAACCAGTGTTATCGCAGACAATCTCGTAAACTTGCTGAAAAGCCATAGATTTTCTGACGACAGTGGTATTGGACAATTGGCTAAAGCAATCAAACTTGGAGCACAGACATCTGTACAAGCATTACTCAAAGAGCGTGCCTTTGATGATATTCACTGGTATCAAATTAGCTCAAATGCGGCGGCCAATACTCAATCATTGGTAGCAGAACAAATATTAAAACAGTTAATCAGTAAGTTATTACCCATATTTAAGCTGTATGCCACAGCGGTTAAACAGGGGGATATACGCTTAGCCTTTAATTGTTTGCAGCAACAGCAAGTCTTATGTGCACAAAAGTCTGGATTTTGGGGCGTTGAACAAATTAATGCTTTAATTGAAAGCGAGTTAGATAAACAGGGTTTAATCGACAAACATCGAGACTTTTATGCAGGACGCCCGGTAATGTTGAGTAAGAATGATCATCAACTTAAATTGTTTAATGGTGATATCGGTATTGTAATGCCTGATCCGCAGAGTCCGAGCTTAATGAAAGTTTGGTTTCTTACCCCTGAGGGTGAGGTGAGGGGATTATTGCCTAGCCGGTTACCATCTCATGAAACCTTGTATGCCATGACTATTCACAAAAGCCAAGGTTCAGAATTTGAATCAGTGTATTTATGTTTACCTTTATTAAAAGGTAACAATGGTGGTCGTGGCTTAAATCGAGAACTACTCTATACAGGTTTAACCCGAGCTAAAAAGCATTTTACTTTGTTCGCCCAACCACAAGCCTTAGCGTTAAGTTTGGCACAGCAATGTATACGTAGCAGCGGCTTAGCTGACAGATTATCGACAAAATCAACAGCATAAAAAAGAGTATTTGATGCAACCCACACCAACAGAATGGCTACCTTTACAAAATATATTGCGGGATATTGTAGTCAATGCCAGTGATGGTTTGACTGAGTATGAGCTATTAAAACAGTTACAATCACCAGCCTATCGGGTGTTTCAGCAACAAGACTTGCAAGATCCACTGGTGTTATTTCAAACCCATTTTATTATCTTTAATGCGTTATACCACTTGAAACAGACTTACTTACAAGAGCAACTTGGGATATTAGAAATTAGCTGTCTATCTATTCGCCTCACACCTTGGCAACCCGGACAAGCAGGTTTACAACAACAAGATAAACTGGCTGAGTATTATTTAAATTGGCAACATTTAGCTGAAACGGATCAACAAGCAGTAGAAAAATTACTGGATAGTTTTTGGCAAGGCTTGTCTGGCAATTCCACTAAGTCTACAGCAACAATGAGCACTGACGAGGCGTTAAAAGTCCTAGAGTTAACCGAGCTTAGCTGCCCACAAATCATTAAAAAACAATACCGCAAAATGTTGCATAAACATCACCCAGATAAAGGGGGGAGTACTAGTCATACAAGGTTGTTGCATCAAGCTTATGAGAGTTTGTGTTAATAGCACAAAGGCATACGCTGCGCATACGGGGCATGACTACGTCATTTATGTGCTGCGCACACGGAGCATGAACTTCGTTCACCAAGCATTCGCTGCGCTCACCGCAATCCATTGCGTTTTTGATACGGCGTCCCTGCCGCACCAGTTACTCTTTTTCAACAGCAAAAAAGAGTAACCAGAAAACGCCGCGCTCCGACAAAGCTCTATCTCTATTTTTTATAAACTCAAAAGGCCGTGCTGATTTGTTCCCGACAAAACACCACTCAATTGGCTATCCATGCCAATTGTCCTATTGAGTTTGTAATAAAAAATAGCGAACTTTGAGTCGCGACAAAGTCAAAAGCATTCACTTCGTTCATAAAGCATGGCTTCGCCATTAAAGGCCACTGTGAACTCAAATTGAGTCATTCCGGCAGTATTTTAGCCGGAATCCATTTCTTTTTATTTTTAGTTTCGCATATTCGTAAGATCAAGGTGTTTGCCTATATTTAACTATGACTTAAACCTTGGATGCTCAAAAAGTTAAGCTATACAGATACTTAGAAAGTATGTTAAAAATAGAGAAAATTAATACGCGGTGTGTCCCCGTGTTTAAACACGGGGTAAGCAGACTGATGAAACTGTTAGTTCCACAAAGTTTTGAGTGATCATATCTAAAGGAAGATTTATGACAAAGTATGAGAATTTAGTAAATATTCTAGATCAGGTTCGATTTGAATCTCCAATTGAGTTCAAGAGTTATAGACCTAAACCAGATGATTTGGAACAAATCAACCAAGCTCGTGGAAGAACATTAATACACCTTTATTTAAAGGTGACTTTTGGTATTTTAGACTTCAAATCAAGAGAGAGATTAATTACAGATAAAGGCTACGATGCAGGAGTGGATGCCTACTACATTAATACTGAAGCCAAAGAAATTTATTTCATTCAATCGAAATTCAGAACTAATAAAGATAACTTTGAAAGTAAGGAAATATCTCCTGACGAATTACTAAAAATGGATATAGATAGGATTGTTGACGGAGAAACACATGATGAAGATGGTAATGAATATAACGGCAAAATAAAGCAACTTCTTAGAGAGTTATCTCAAGTAGATGATATAGGGAGATATAAATATAAAGTTATAATTCTAGCAAATTTGAAATCACTTAAACCCAGTCAAGTTAAAAGACTAACTAATGGGTTTCCTGGTGAAATTTTTGACAATGAAAGAGTATATAAAGATTTACTGTTTCCTGTAATCACAGGAACTTATTACAATAATAACCTTCTTTCTATATCATTAAACTTAACTAATAAAAACTCATCAAGTGCAAGAATTAGCTACAATGTTGAAACAGAATTTAAAGATTGTGATATCACTGTCGTTTTTGTTCCAACAGAAGAAATTGGTAGAATTTTATACACATATAAGAACTCAATCCTAAAGTACAATCCTCGTTGTTTTCTAGAAATGAAAACTAACTCTGTGAACAAAGAAATTCACAAGACTATAACCCAGAAGAAAACCAATGAGTTCGCGCTTTTTAACAATGGGATAACAATGCTCTCTGACGATACTTCAGTTAATGAAAGAATTGGACAAAAAGATAAGGCTCAAATAGTTGTATCAAACCCTCAAATAATAAATGGTGGTCAAACGGCTTTTACATTAAGCCGTATATATGAAGATATTAAAACCGGTACTGAAAATGGAGACATTTTCAGTAACAAAGAAGTACTACTAAAAATAATTACATTTGGCGAGCACTCTGCAACGAGTGAAACGAAAAAACGTTCATTAATCGAAAGTATATCCAAAGCCACAAATAGACAAAATGAAGTTTCTGATGCGGATAGGCGTTCAAACGACAAAATTCAGATAGATTTGCAGGAGTTGTTTTTTAATCAATTTGGTTATTATTATGAACGTAAAAAAGGAGAGTTTGCTGATGGTATTAAGGATAAATACATCTCACGTAATCAAATAATTGACCGAGAGTTATTATTAAGATTAGCTGTATGCTGTGATATGCAGCCAGCCGTAGCTAGAAGATCTAGTGGAAAGTTTCTTTTTCAGGAATCTAACTTTACTAAATACCTTAATGACTCAGATAGAATTATTGAGTATTTTTATACATTTAACGTTTATCAAAGTATAAACACTCTTGAAAAAACATTAAGGGAAGATGCCAATGATCGTTTTGGTACTTCTGCATATGGACAAGCAATACGCTATGGTCGGTTTGCTGTAACCGCAGTTTGTGTAAAAACGTTATATAAAGGCATTGAGTCTCTAAGTGAAATAAATGAACACTTAAAATCTGTAATAGATCGATGGATTGAATTTGAAAATAGTGCACAAGAGAATGCTAGAAATTCTTCATATTTCAGAACCTATCAAGATGAAGGCACAGGAGTGTTAAAACAAGATTTAAACTATGAAGGTTACTATAAAGGCCGCACAATCCATGATGATTTAAAACATTTTTTCGGTATCTAAGTGAAACTAATCGGGTCGCCGGAGGTATCTAACTTTCAGCTCCCACAACACCCTGAATGAGGTTTTGCACACTACTTAAAAGGATTTAGGAGGTAGAGCGAAGCGATGCCAGAGCCGAGGCCTTTCACTTTAGATGGTGAAGCGCAGACAATAAACAGGATAGGCATCATAAGAAAAAGTTTATGTGCACTAGTGATACTAACAAGACACCCTTGGTAGTTTTTAGACCCGATAAAGTCAATAAAAACAAATTGTTATGTTTAATCAGGAGTTGAGATTTTGATAAGTACTAAGGTGTTAATTATTGATGGAAATGAGATAAAAGATGAAGAAAGCTTTCACTTTGAATTTAAGTTTAAGTTGGGATTACCTTCGTTTTATGGGGCTAATTCAGATGCCCTAATAGATTCTTTATCATACCTTGACGATCAGACCTGTAATCAATCTAAGTATTTGCAGCTTGGAAGAAATGAAAATGTAGTTTTGTTATTAAAATCATCAAGGGTTTTTAAAGATACCTGCCAAGACCTATTCTTAGAACTACTGGATATCATTTTGGCTGTAAATGAAGGGTACGAATTATCAGGCAGTCATACTCGTATACTGTTACAGCTTGAGAATTAATTTATCAAGCTGTAACAGTACGGACTCAATTCTTGCTATTCACTAAAATCTATCTCCTAGCTACTGCTTTTAGGGCTTTTAGTTTTTCCTCTGTGTAGCGAAGCCTCTGTGATTTGTTGCTTTTATCTTTTGCATTTAAATTAAGTTAGCTTTTCTCTGTGTTCCTCTGTGACAAGCTTTTAGTCTTTGTTGTTAAAATTGGCCCGATTAAATGATGACTATTGGGGTGTAAAACGGGGAAGGGCAACAAAGTGGATCCGCGCTAACAACGTACAGGAATGTAAGCGTCCGGTAAACCACACCTAGTCACTAAGGTTTGTTAATTTGAAAATACCTTCCCATTATTAAGGAGAGGTATTATGAAGCATAGAACACTAGATGAGTGGCGAGAGTTGATTTCCCAACAACAATCAAGTGGCTTAGCCATTATTGATTTCTGTCGAGAGCACAGGCTTAGCACATCGAGTTTTTATAAATTTCGTGGGCAATTACAACAACAAAATCGTGAGCCAAAATTTCTAAAGGTCAGTAAGCCCACTGTTGATACTAAGGTTCAGTCTACAATTTTGCTCACCTTTGGTGAGGTGTCTTTATCTTTTTCCTCAACTTGCGAGCCTGCTTGGTTAGCAAATTTCGTCAAGGCGTTGCAATCATGAAAATGTTCGTTGAGCCAGATGACATATATTTACACTTATCGCCCATCGATTTTCGTAAATCCATCAATGGTTTATTGGTGATGGTAGAAAATGAGTTGAAGATGAATGCGTTTACCGGTGCTTTGTTTCTGTTTTGTAACAAGAAGCGAGATAAATTGAAGTGTTTGTACTGGGATAAAACCGGCTTTGCATTATGGTACAAACGCTTGGAGAAACATAAGTTCAAGTGGCCTAACGATATGGAACTGAGCCATATGCATTTAAGCGAACAGCAACTTCACTGGCTATTATCTGGCTTTGATGTGATGGGTCATCAGCCATTGCAATACCGTGCCTCTGGCTTATAACCGCAGATCATAAGCAGCGATTAACGATCACGAATTGGTCTAAATAAATTAAGGTTATCAATGGGTTATTGAGAGATAATAACGGTATGCCTATTGATATCACCTCTCTCCCAGATGATCCAGCAGCACTCAAAAAGCTGTTGTCTGAAGTTGTTGCCCGTAACCAGTTCTTAGAAGAGCAGTTCCGCTTGGCTCAACAAAAACAATTTGGTGCCAGTAGCGAAGGCTATCCTGGTCAAGGTGAATTGTTTAATGAAGCGGAAGAGCTGGTTGAACAATCCGAAGTTGAGCCAGAGCAAGAAAACATCAGCTACGCCCGCAATAAACCTAAGCGTAAACCGTTACCAAACAACTTACCTCGTGAAGTTGTAGTGCACGATATTGCTGATGAAGATAAAGTCTGCGCTTGTTGTCATGGTGAATTACACAAGATAAGCGAAGATAAAAGTGAAAAGTTGGAATTCATCCCAGCCCAAGTCAAAGTGATTGAACATATCCGTCCCAAATATAGCTGCAGGGCCTGTGAAAAAGATGGGATAAGCAATCACATCAAACAAGCCCTGGTACCGAATTCTGTTATCCCTAAAGGCTACGCTACTCCAAGTTTACTGTCCCAAATCATCAGCAGTAAATATCAATATGGTTTGCCACTGTATCGCCAAGAAGCCATGTTCAAACAATACGGGATTGAACTAAGCCGTAAAACCATGGCCGATTGGGTGATAAAAAGTGCTGACATCCTGCAAGTACTGTATGACAAGCTCAGGCAAACCTTATTACAGCAATCTGTTATTCAGGCCGATGAAACCACGTTAAAAGTGGTAAACGAAGACAAAGCGACCAGTTATATGTGGTTATATGCCACAGGCGCCGACTCGCCAGAAGGAAAATTAGTCAATGCAGACATACCCAATATCGTGCTGTTTGATTACCATAACAGCCGAAGTGGCCAATGCGCAGTAGACTTTTTAGGGGCGTACTCAGGCTATCTGCAAGTAGATGGTTATGCGGGTTATCATAAAACCCAAGCCACACTTGCAGGCTGTTGGGCTCATGCGAGACGTAAATTCGTAGAAGCCAAAACTGCGCAAGGCAAGAAGCCAAGCGGCAAAGCCGACTGGGCCCTGAATCACATTCAAAAGCTGTATCGAATTGAAACCAGTATAAAAGACAAGTCTATTGATGAACGCTACCAAACACGGCAAGAAAAAAGCCTACCGTTACTTAAGCAATTTGAACAATGGCTGATAAAGTCAGAACAACAAGTACTGCCCAAAACTAAACTGGGCGAAGCAATTACCTACTGCTTAAATCAATGGGAAAAATTAACCGTTTACCGCAAAGATGGCAGATTAAGCATCGATAACAACCGTGCTGAGCGAGCCATAAAGACCTTCGTGATAGGCAGAAAAAACTGGTTGTTTAGTCAAACAGCCAAGGGCGCAAAGGCCAGCGCAGTTCTCTACTCAATTATCGAAACTGCCAAAGCCAACGGCCTCACGCCCTTCGATTACCTAAATCATCTGTTAGAGCATATCAGCCAACCGGATTACGACATCGAAAACCTATTACCATGGAATACCAATAACAACTAGGTGGGATCACCGGACGCTTACACAGGAATGACTGACTTCCTGCATTTTAATGGGGGCAGATCATAGTTCAAGGTCTCGACTATTCACTATTTACTCGCCCCTAGTTACTGCTTTCCACTCAGCTTCATTCTGGTTTAGTCTGCTCTATTCTGCTTTTAGGCTGTCCATGACTTGCTGTAATTCTTGTTTAATTGCTGGATCAGTCAGTTCACCAGCTTGCATATCGAAGTTGTCATAAAAATTAGCGATAGAAAAACTGCCTTTTACTTCACCAGCAAAGTGTGGGGTTGATGCCACTGCGGCGGCTAATACATTTTTTGCGCCGCTAGGGCCTGGTGATGTGGCGAGCAATACCATAGGTTTGTGTTGATATAGGTTTCTTTCAAAACGTGATACCCAATCAAAAATATTTTTAAAAGCCGCAGAATATGAGCCATTGTGTTCTGCAAATGAAATCACTAAGGCGTCTGCTTTGCTAATCTTGGCATAAAAATCTTTGGCTAATTGTGGAATACCTGATGCTTCTTCGCGATCAGAACTGTAAATTGGCATCTCATAATTGTTTAGATCTACAATTTCTGTTTCTGCATCAATTAATTGAGCGGCATAAGTGGCAAGGGCTTTGTTAATAGATTGACTGCTGTTACTAGCGGCAAATGCTAATATTTTCATAATGTTTCTCCTTTGTAATATGCAGCTATTCTAAATCAGATCATTACTATGATTAATTAGGTAAATAAATAATAATTGTTTCCATATGACTTGTAATGTAGTTTTGTTTTATCCCCTTATGTTGAGAACATTATGAGCTTTACACCCACATTTAATTCGAACCTATTTGATGGTATGGCTATTTTTGTGGAGCTGATTAACCACGGCAGCTTTACTAAAACAGCTGAAGCAAGCGGGCATTCTACGTCGTATATCAGTAAAGAAATCAACAATCTAGAGGCTAGGGTGGGCGTACGTTTGTTAAACAGAACCACCCGTAAACTTAGCTTAACCCCAGAAGGCCAATTGTATTTTCAACAATGTTTGCAAATAGTTGAAACCGCGCAACAAGCCCAAGCCACTTTGTTAGGGCAGCAACAAGAGCCGATTGGTAAATTAAAAATAAGCTGTCCAGTCAGTTTAGGTTTATCAAAATTGCAACCCATACTCGCCGATTACATGACGGTATATCCTAAAGTCAAAATAGAACTAGAGCTAAACGATCGGAAAGTGGATTTAGTCGCAGAAGGCTTCGATATAGCCATTCGTGCGACACAAAAACTGGAGGATTCTAGTTTAATTAGTCGCTGTATCATGCGTTCTGAAGCTGCGGTTATTGCTTCTCCTGACTATCTTGCTAAATATGGTACACCTCAAATCCCAGAAGATTTAGTGGCCCATAAAACTATTAGTTACAGCAATATTAAACAACCTAATTTATGGGAATTTGAGAATGCTGATGGCAAATCTAGTATCGTCAAAGTTGATAGCCATATTCTAACCAACAGTTCAGAAATGGAAATTGCTTTATGTTTAGCGGGTAAAGGGATCACTCGTATGCCATGTTTTAATTTACATGGTGAAATAGAGCAGGGGCGTTTAATAGAATTATTTCCGACTTATCAAAAGCAACAAATAGAAGTCTATCTGGTATACCCAAGTCGTCGGAATATGTCCTCAAAAGTCAGATCATTTATAGATTTTGTAGTTGAACATATAAGTGACTGAAGAATTTAAATAGCCTTAATAGACCCAGACTTTTATGTTTTATCTGCTATATATTTAAATGTAAATAACGGGCAGTTCTCTACTTCATAGGAATTTATTATGATTCGGTTAAACTTCATCTTAATTTTTATACTCACAATGATTACAAGCAATGGTTTAGCCAATGTAAACAAGACTTTATATTTGAATAGAGATGTAGGTTTTAATGTGCAAGGGTATAACTACAATCAAAAACAACTGCCTTGTGATGTCGATAATTTCTTAGTCGATGATATTGCTTATCGAAGTGTCGATTATAATTTAGATATTAAAACCGTTGGCACTGGGGATCCAGTACCTAAATCAGATATACCAGTTTTAGCTATAGAAATTGATCATTTAGCGTTAGGTAAAAAAGGCTTCAATTTTGGTAAATCAAAAAATAGTGTTTTACCTTCAATGCAAGTGACTGTTGCTTTAATTAGAGATGAAAAATTCGGCGGCAATATTTTAGCTAAACATAGTTGTGCCATCCTCACCTTAAAAGATGTATCGCCAGCCACTTCAGGCATTTTAGATATGGGCACATATGGTATGACTGTTTGTGATGCCACCCAAAAATGTATTAAAGACTTAAGTAAAGATATAGTTGAATGGGTGGTTCCTAAATTATAATTTGGCTTTGTTCGGTATATTATCTAAATGTGGTTTACCCACTATGTAGGCTCGGCGAAAGGTTTCAAAATACTCGGCTAATGCATCTGCTGCAATGTAATCTTCAGCTAATCTAAGAATTTCAATGGCCACTTCAGCAGTACAGAGTTGGTGCTCATGAGCCGCTTCTCTTAACTTGTAATTGGAAGCTTGTTTAGGTTGTATTCCAAGAACAGGTATGTGGTTTAGGCTAGGACTTTTAAACATTTTTTTAGCTTCACGCCAAGTACCATCAAGCATAATAAATAAAGGTTTTTTACCTTCTTTAACTGATACAAGGTCATTTGGGCTACTGATACACCGTTCTACAGTCGCATATTCATGGGGGAATACCAAGATTGGTGCATAACTTGGATTAGCAATTAAATCTAATAATTCAATTTCAGGATCTTTTCGCTTCCAAACAAATGCATGATTATCAGGGATGACATCAGCAATAATTCGGCCAGTATTACTGGGTTTATAATATTCGTCCTTGTACATTAATAAACAAAAAGCACAATTGCTTTGAATAATAGGCCGCTGGGGGCAGATGCATTCAGCTTGAGGAATTAAACATAAATCACAACGTTTGACTTTAAAACCTCGAGCTTTAAATTCACGTGTGGAGAGAAGTTGTTGTTTTGTTCTAAGTCTTAAGACAGAATTATAAATCGTCAATTTGTATACCGCAGATTAAAATACAAAATTTGTATTGGTTGTTTATTGTAATGTCTAGTTCTGGCCGAGTCTCTTAAAACATGAAAATTAATGTATCTTCTGATATTTACATCCGTTTATTGCTTCCAACAGATGCAATAAGTTTATTCAATCTAATACAAAGTAATCGTAATTATTTAAAACAGTGGTTACCTTGGTTAGACTTGGTAAGTAATTTTGAGCAGACCCAAACTTTTATCGATACTGCAATATACCGTCATAATGAATCTGAATCTTCTAACTATGCCATCTTTTACCAAGAGAAACTCGTAGGGTTAGCCGGCTTTAATACATTTGATTTTCAAAATAAAAATGCCACTTTAGGTTATTGGTTGGCTGAATTGTATGTAGGTAAAGGTATTATTACTCAGGTAGTAAAAACCCTACTAGATATGGGATTTATAGACTATAAATTACATAAAATAGCAATACACTGTGCAGTAGAAAATTTAAAAAGTCGAGCGATACCAGAGCGTTTAGGATTTGTCTGCGAAGGTCAATTTAGGCAATGTGAATGGCTATATGATCATTATGTTGACCATATGCTGTATTCAACCTTAAAAACAGAATTTTTTGACAGAATTCAGTAACAAAAGATCTAGATAATAATGTGCTTTATTTCAAACTAGGTAATAAAATATTGTTTTTAACGGAAATGGTAATATCAACCTATAGGAATTGGTTATGAGTTATGTGTCAGCTAAAGATTTTTTAGATTTAAGTAAAATGCTACCAGAGCAACGTTTTGAGTATGCCTTAACCAAAATGATTGAGACACAATACTTGTGGGGGCTTTATGGTAAAAATGGCTGGGTTATGCTCAAGGCCGATGAAGATTCTTGTATGCCAATTTGGCCACATAAAGAATTTGCTACATCTTGGGTAAAAGAAGACTTTCCAGATTGTGAACCCAAACAAATAGATTTTGTTGAATGGTTAGATATTTGGTTACCTGGTATGCAAAAAAATAACACCTTAATTTTGGTTTTTCCTTTAGGTGAAGACGAAGAAGGTATTATTTTAGAAGCTTCTGAAATGCTTGAATGTATTGAAGACGACCTTAACGCGCAAGAAGAATAGTGTCAGTGGCATATGGATTGGGCGATAATAATGCCCAATTCAAAGTGTATATTGGCAACCAGCCGAATTTTCAAGGATTCAATAATTTAGTCACCATTCAGGCCCTTGGCAAAGGAGAAATATTTGCTATTGGCCAAGCTTGTGGCAATGGCTGGCGAAAAGTATTTAATGTTTACAGTAAATTAGTGTTTGCGTTAAATACTAATGACCAAGTTGATGTCAGTCAGTATAAAAGCTGGCAGCATTTTCGTGATCATTCTTTACTTCAAGCTCAATCCAACACCGCATTATTGTTTTCTGAACCTAATTTAGCCGATACATCGAGCCAAAGTTCTGACCAAGATATTCATATAGTGATGGGGAAAACTTATGCTAATTCTTTAACTATTGCATCAAAACTTCTTTGGTTGGATAAGGAATTTGCTATTAACAAACAACAAAATTTAATAGTCTGTCCCTATTTTGATTATCGTCAATTATCAAATATCAAAATCATCCGTTTGGTGGAATTAATTAACAGTGTAAAGGCATAAAGTATGAGTGGTTCAACAATTAGAAACTTATTTGCTAATTTTACCCATCAGCAAGCGAATGATTTAATTTATTTTGATAGTGCAGCCACCAGTTTAAAATTGATCTCTGTTATATCTGCCACTGAAAAATATTATCAAGTTAATACCACAAATGTGCATCGCTCTAGTTATAAAGTGGCTGAGCAGGTGACTCAACAATTTGAACAATCAAGGCGTGATGTTCAACAGTTTATTAATGCCAAAAGTGAGCAAGAAATTATTTGGACTAAAGGAGCAACCGATAGTCTGAATTTATTAGCCACTTGTCTTGGTAAAATTAATTTTTTTGATCCTTGTCGCAATGAAATAATTATCGCTGCTTCTGAGCATCACTCTAATATAGTGCCTTGGCAAGAATTAGCCCAAAGGCTAGGTTTAATCATCAAAGTGATGCCTGTTAATTCTAAAGGAGTATTAGATTTAGCTCAATCGTTACCACTGATCACCAATAAAACGGCTCTAGTGGCTGTGGCTCATGTTTCAAATGCTCTTGGCAATATCAATCCAATTCAAGATCTTATACAACAAGCTAAACTTTTCGGCGCTTTAACTGTGATCGATGGTACCCAAGCCGTTGCCCATATGCCAATTGATGTACAAAAACTCGATTGTGACTTTTATATATTTAGTGGTCATAAAATGTTCGGTCCTACTGGTATAGGAATATTATACGGAAAATTAGATCTGTTAAACAAACTCCCTCCTTATCAATATGGTGGTGAAATGGTTAAAACAGTAAGCTTTAATCAAGGCGCAACCTATCAAGCCAGTCCATTAAAATTTGAAGCCGGCACGCCGAATATTGCAGGTGTGTTAGGCCTTAGTGAAGCAATAAAGTTTATTCAAACTAATAGTCATTTAATTACATCAATAGAAGCTGACCTGTATCAAGAGTTATTACGAATTTTGACTGACATACCAGAAGTTATATTATGGGGCGACACAAGCAACAGCATTTCTTTACAGGCTTTTACCGTCAAAGGGCTAAATCCTTATGACTTAGCCGTGTTATTAGACCAACACAATATTGCTCTTAGAGTAGGTCACCATTGTGCAATGCCCTTGTTCGAAGCCTTAGCTATTGATGGCGTATTGCGTGTTTCGCTGGCATGTTATAACACTCAATATGAACTGCAGTTATTTGCTATAGCGCTAAAAAATTCTATTGCCAGTTTACTCAATCACGATCAAGAAACCTTAACTGTCGAAAGCGCTGAACAACAAACAGATAAGGTTCATCTGGGCTCAATAGCTCAAAAGGTAATGATCGCTAAGGGGTGGGATAATACTTATAGACAATTAATGTTAGCCGGTAAAAACCTGAATAGATTGAATGAGCAAGATAAAACTTCAGATACACAAGTGTTTGGTTGTGAAAGCCAAGTCTGGATCAAGTGTGAACTTGTTAATGGACAATTAGTTTTACAAGGTGATTCGGCTAGCAAAATTGTCAGAGGTTTATTGGCTGTCATATTTGAAGCTTTAGATAATCGTGATATTTCACAAATTATCGGTTTTGATCTACAAGAATATCTAAGTCATTTAGGACTCTCTCGTCATTTAAGTGAATCAAGAGGCAATGGTTTAGCTGCTGTATTTAAAAAAATTGTCGCTTTTTGTGAATTAAAGCTGCCACCAATTAGGTCTTAGTTACTTACTATCTTCAATCTATAACAAAATTACACGAATGTGTTGTCACTTCAAAGGTAAAATATGAGCTCTGTACAAAACACTACGAATAAAATATTAAATAAAAAAAACTTTATAAATCTCGTCAAATTATTAGTTATGGTACTGATTGTGCTTGGTGTAAATCGTGGAGTACAAAGTTATTTAGGTGAGGCTGCTTATGACAGTACTGGCTTAGGTAATTTGTCATATAACGCCGCATTAGAGCAGGCAAAGTCTTCTAACCGTTTGGTATTAGCTGACATGTCCGCTATCTGGTGCCCCACGTGCCGTAAGCTAGATAAAGAAGTTTTGAGTAACTCAAAGGTACAAGAGGTGATCAATCAAAATTATGTGTTTACTCGTATCGAATATGAGTCTGATGAGGGAGAAGCTTTTATGCAACGTTACGATGTTAACGGTTTTCCTACACTTTTAGTATTGAATCAAGTTGGTGATAAGTTGGTGCAATTACCGCTCACTTTTGATCCTGAAAAATTCAAAGACTTGCTAAATCAAGCGACCAATCAATTTAATAAGTAACCTTTAGGAATAAAAATTTGTGATAAAAACTCTATTGAGTCTGGTAATTTTAATCGGAGCAAGCCTTAGTACTTCAGCGGCACAACAGCCAATCAAAGTTAAAGTATTTATCGCCGGTATGTTTGAAATTGGAGCCAACAAAGGTGACAAAGCAGGTGAATTTCAACACTGGTACCTGAAGTATTTTGATGGTCAAGCGCCTATTCAAGTTAAAGGTGCGGCAGGTCCTGTTTTTTGTAATAAATCAGGCGTATGTGGTTCTGTATTAGGTATGGGCAAAGTTGCTTCGTCTGCTTCTATGCAAGCAATTTTATTAAATGAATATTTTGATTTATCACAAAGTTACTTCATATTAAGTGGAGTAGGGGGAACACCTCCATCAAAAGGTACAATAGCAGATGTAAGCTGGGGCACCTGGTTAGTTGATTATGATCTCGGTCATCGCTGGAAGGCCGAAGAAGGCGAAATTGGTAAGCCTACATTTATGCCTCGTAGTGGTTATGAGGGTATCCGCAGCTATCATTTAAACGAAAACTTAGTCAATTGGGCATATACCTTAAGTAAAGATATTCAATTAAAAGACTCGCCCAGTGCTCAAGCTTATAGAACACGTTATCCAGATAAAAGTGCTAGACGAGCTCCTGCTATTACACGGGGAACTCATATAACTGGTGACACATTTTTTCATGGGCCAGGCTTATCTGCAGAAGCACAATATATTACTCAATTATATGGTGCTGATGATTATGTGATGACAGAAATGGAAGCGACAGCCTTGAGCCAAGTGATTGATAGATTACATGGTACAAAAAGAATTTTAAGTCTGAGGGGAGCTGTCAATTTTGACCAAGGCCATCCAACCGAATCAACTCTTGCTCATTTAGATCCCGCTCCAGGTGAAACCGCAGGTGGTTTTGCTGAAACAGTAGAAAATATTGTGTTGGCAGGGTCAAAAATAGTGGATCACATAGTCGCTAACTGGCATGTTTGGCAGCAAGGAACACCTGAACTTCCTTAACTAATTTATATTATTCAAACATTTTGTTTTTGGCTTCGATCCACTGCGCCATATATTGTGTGCTTTTTAAATGATGATGTTGCAACATTTGGCCAATAAAATTTTGGCCTCTATGTTGTTTAAGATCTTGTTGCGCAGCGTTTAATTTTTTTGTAAGTGTATGTTGGATTGTATTCTTGTTGAAGTTAGTCTTTATCAAATTATAGCCAGTAGTTTGAAAATCTTGCCAGCTGCCTTCGTCTGTATATAGTTTTATGGCTTGTGCGGCAAATTTTACAGCGAGCTCTTCTTGATTATCACTAATATTTAAATCTGTCACATAGCCTGACCAAATATGTCCCATAGTCATACCTTCGACTCCAATGTTTGTGGTTACATTGGGCGTACCACACCACATTGCTTCGGCTAATTTTCCTTTAATACCTGCGCCAAACCTTAAGGGGGCCAAACAAACCTTAGCTTGTTGCATTACATGTTTGGCATCATCAGCCCAACCTTTAACTAAAAAACCTTGTTTTGGGTTATGTAGTTGGGTAGCTTTTGGAGGAGGATATGCACCATAAATATGTAATTCAGCTTTAGGTAACTGTTTCCTTATCAAAGGCCAAATAGCTTGTTTTAACCACAAAACAGCATCCCAGTTTGGCTCGTGTCTGAAATTGCCAATACTGATGAAATCTTGTCTATCTGCAAAGTTAATTGTCGATGGTTCATGTTGTTCTACATCTAACATAAATGGGCAATGACATAATATATGGGCTGGCACTGCAAAGTGTTGTTGTAATAAAGCCATTTCATGATCAGAGATCACTAAGGTTAAGTCACAACGAAATATAGCCGCTATTTCTCTTTTAGCCAAATCGTTGTGTAAATCTTCAGCTGTCATTGGACGGTTCTGTTTAAGCGCTTGGTGCCTAGCATGGCGCAAGGAATGTAGATCTTCAGTATCTAGTATTTTAATCGCGTCAGGACAATGTTGACTGACTCTCCAACCAAATTGTTCTTCCAACATGAAACGGTCAAATAAAACTAGATCAGGGGATAATTGTCTGAGAAATGTATCAAAACTATTACAATTTAGTTCAATCGCTGCTTCCGCCACTCCTAAAGTAGTGAGATCAATTTTATGCTCACCTTGTTGCGCAGGGCTGGCATAAGTAATTTTATAACCCTGAGTTAAGAAAAAATTTATCAAACTTAGCATATGACTGCCAGCTGCCGAAGAATTAGGTTCTGGCCAAACGTAGCCCAAAATTAATAATTTTCTATTACTCATTGTTTAGCAACCTTTATACAATTACGTCCAGCTTTTTTAGCAGCATATAATGCTACATCAGCTTCCTTCATCACTTGGGTAAAGTCATAGGTTTCTTTCGTTCGTTGGGCAACACCAAAACTGCTTGTGACTTTGACGTCTTTGTCTTGGTTTAATTTTTTCGAAGCTTTTTGAGTGTCCTTAGGTGCTTTAACTGGCCTTGGTTTAGTCCTCAATGTTAAACCATAATTAGCAATTGTTTGTCTAATAATTTCTACATGTGGCACTACATCTTGGGCATTTTTTCGAGGGAATACGATAACAAATTCTTCTCCACCATATCGAAATGTTTTACCACCTCCTGTGACTTTACTTAATTTAGTCGCCACCAGTTTTAGCACTTCATCGCCTACATCATGTCCGTATGTATCATTAAACTTTTTGAAATGATCTATATCAGACATGACTACAGTATATTTTCGACCTAGCGTTTGCATATACTGCATTAAGGCACGCCGTGAAGGAATGCCTGTTAGTTCATCCTTAAAAGCCATAGTAAAACTGTCTTTGATAACCGCATAACAAAATAAACAAGCTAACAATAATAAAGTTAATTGTACTAAAGTATCTGAATCTGAAATCTGCAAAGGTGCAATTAACAATAATGCTAAAAATAAGGCGTTGTGGTTGTTATCGCATTTCCATACTAAGCGAATAAAACAAGCTAAAACACAAGATACATACAACAAAATATCCAATGATGTGCCTAAATGCCGGACGTTAGGCATATATTGAAATACTAGATCCTGCATAGGTTGGAATTTAGTTGAAAGGAAAAGCTGTAACTGGGTGGCTATCAACCATGACAATCCTGCGATAGCCAAAATGACCAATAAACTATACAAAACGTTATTAACAGAAAAACCGCGATCTCTAGTAAAAATTAACCAAGTGAGAGTAAATACAAGGAAGTATTGGCGGAAATCAGAATAGTTGGAAAAACTTGTTAATAGAAGATTGATTTCAGGGACAAATAACAACAATAAAAAACAACAATATACTAATCTACTACGGCCAAATTGTAAGGCTATCGCACATGCAATTGCTAAAGAGACATAATTTAACCAATACAGATTGTAAAACCATTCTGATAGTTGTATCGCATAGCTTTGATAGCCCAAACAAATTGCGATAAAAAGCACTAAAGGAGGTATGAACAAACATGCTGAGCGAATGATTTTTGAAAAAAAAGAAGATATTTGAGTATTCAATATAGACCAGAAACAAATCAGCTTATTTATGTAGTTATTGTATGGGAAAAAAGACTTGTATGTAATGGCTTTGGCATCATTAATGGCTTAACAAATAATTAACAACACTAGAGTTCAAGTCAAAAATTAAGTAGTATTTAAAAATAAAAAAACAAATTTATAACGGAATTCATTTTATTTATAAGGATTAAAGTGCCAATTTTATACATTCTATTGCTGTTCATGTTTTTAACTTTCTCAACATATTCCACCAGCGATCAAGTTCCTCTTGAAGCTTATGGAAAATTACCTGACAAAAGTTTATTTGTTATTTCTCCAAGTGGAGAACGACTAGCTTACCGTGATACATCAAATGAGCGAGATATAGTGGTGATGACGGATATGGCTAATGGTCAATTATTGGCCGCTGTTAATGTTTCTTCTGTTAAGCCAAATAGTATTTACTTTATTGATGAAAATACTTTAATTTTTATTGCGTCAGAAACACGCATAATACGTGGATTCAAGGGACGACATGAAATCAGCGCAGCCTTTGCTTACAAAATTGACACTAAAAAAATGCATCAATTATTGATCCAAGGGTATGGGATCTATAAAGGTCAATCTCAGTTAGGCCGAGTATTAGGCATATCACCAGATAAAAAATACGCATATATGCCTGCTTATAAAGATCAAGCTAACTATAGTTTGTATAAAGTAAGGCTAGACAAAAAAAGACAACCCAAAAGAATACAAAGTGGAACAAGTGACGCTATTGATTATTTTTTAGATGGACAGGGCAATGTCATTGCTCGTGAGCGTTTCCACAACAAAAATAATCTGCACAGAATTGAGTCTAAAGTATCTGGTGATTGGCAACTGATCTTTAGTGAAGAAACCGAATATCGAACTAAGTCTTTTGTAGGTATTACGCCTGATAGAAAAAAATTAGTCATGTTAGGGACTAATTCAGAAACGGGTAGATGGGCATATTACACTATGTCTTTGACTGACGGAACGATTGCAGGCCCTATTTTTAGTCATGAAGATAAAGATATTGAATCTGTTTTAACAGATATTCAGCGTGTGGTTCATGGCGTGCGCTATTCTGGCTTTACACCTAGTTATGAATTTTTTGATCCAAAATTAAATGCCAGAATGCGTGGTATTAAAAAAGCGATGCCAAATAATTCTTTTACTATCACTGATTATACACCTAGTTGGGAGAAAATCGTTTTCTATATGGATGGAGAGCAGAGCTCTGGAGACTATTTAATGTATAACAAAGGAAAACTAGAATATCTGGCAGCAGAACGTCCAGATATTGCCTCTACTAGTGTGCATCATGTAGAAAAATATGAATTTACCGCTAGAGATGGTATGAAAATACCTTCTTTACTTACTATTCCCACAGGTCAAGAATTAAAAAATTTGCCAGCAATATTAATGCCTCATGGCGGCCCAGAATCTTACGACAAAATTGCCTTTAACTATCGAGCACAATTTTTTGCTAGTCAGGGCTATCTCGTTATTCAACCTCAATTTAGGGGCTCTTCAGGTTTTGGCTCTAATCATTTATATGCCGGTCGAGGTGAGTGGGGTCAAAAAATGCAAGATGACCTAACCGATGCGGTATTAGATTTAGCGCAATCCGGAAAAATTAATAAAGATAGAGTTTGTATAGTTGGCGCTAGTTACGGCGGCTACGCTGCACTAGCAGGTGCCGTATTTACTCCAGACTTATATAAATGTGTGGTATCAATTAATGGCGTATCTGACGTTGAAGAAATGCTAGAAGAGGAAGAGGACAACTATGGCAGCGATCATTGGGTAGTGGCTTATTGGAAAGAAGTCATTGCCGAAGGTGATGTTGAAGAAGATCACTTAGAACATATATCTCCGATTAATCACGTTACAAAGATTAATGCACCAGTATTATTAATACATGGAGAATACGACAAAGTTGTACCCATCAGTCAATCTGAAGATATGGCAGATAAAATGGAAGACGAAGATAAAGATGTGACTTTTATCGAATTAGATAAAGGCGATCATCATTTAAGTAACGCAGTCAACCGGATGAAAGCGATGCGAGAAATCGATAAATTTCTGAAGAAACATATTTAACGCAGAATTAAATAGAACAGCCCATTATTGACTGTTGTTGAAACTCTAATTGGAAATCTGCAGCATACTTTTTGGCCTTACAGATTTCCAGTAACATTACGAATATTGCTTAGCTTTTAAAATATCAAGAATTTAAAGCCAATTAATATCAGCACGACACCACCGACTATTTCGGCTTTGCTTTCCAGCCAGGTTCCACTTTTGGCACCAATATACACACCTGAGTAACTAAATAATGCGGTAGTCACACCTATAATAATACAGGCTAGGTATGCATTGATTTCAATAAGTGTTAAAGAAAATCCAGCTGCCATGGCGTCTATACTGGTGGCGATGGCTAAGACAAACATTACTTTATTAGTGATGACCTTAACATCATGATCTTCCTCTACGGAAAAAGATTCATAAATCATCTTAGTGCCTACCAATACCAACAACAAAAAAGCAATAATAGCCGAGTATGCATCAACCCAAGACAAGAGCCCTTTACCACCTAAATAACCAATAAGTGGCATTACAGCTTGAAATAAACCAAAATAAATAGCCGCCATAATAGCCAGGGTTTTAGACATATTAATATGTTTTGACCCTAAGCCAATAGATACCGCAAAGGCATCCATACTAAGGGCGATGGCAAGAATAATTACTTCAATCATTAAGTATCTCTATTAAAAATTATAATTGTAATTTTGACGTGGTTATTGTTTGCTAAGCCAGTCTATTGCTGTTTCTTCGCAGTGAAACTGTTGAATATTTTGGCCGGTTAGATAAGCCATTTTAATTGAACTCTGATTAATATGTATATTGATTTGATCAAGTACTGCTACAGATGCAGTAATAAATTCTTCTCTAGATGCTATATATTTTCCCCAGAGCTTTTGTTCTGTCTCTGTCATATTTTTAACTAGTTTTCTTGCATCTAACAAAATTTTAAGATGACTAGTCGTAATATAATTAAGTGTTAATTCCGTAATCATATTTATCCGTTCATCGAGAGACACTTCATCATTGTATGTGATTTTAATTATTGAAGTGCCTTCAAGAACGGTAATTTCATGTGGCATATTTTTGTTGTCCAAATAACGAATGTCTACTAACGTGCTGTTATTAAAAATAGGAGATAATGCAATCCACTTACTTAGTTAAATTTTTTAATTCTTGCTTAGCTAAATAGAAGTCCATTTTTGAACGTAATAATTTATACAGTAAAATTGAACCGTCGATTTCTTCTTTACGATTGGTCAAACTTTCAATGTTTAAGCCCAAGGGTAAGTCATAAGGTATCACTGCATCGAGAATTTGTTGTAAACCATTACTACAAATACGAATAGACTCATACAAAGGCTTCTCTGCATTCAAAATGCGTAAACTGGTTGCTTCAGGCACGCTAACCCCTAACCAATCAATAAACTCTAATGTTTTTTCACTACCACAAGGAGAAAAGGTCAAAATGATACGTTGTGGTTTAAGATTGAGTTTTTGACATTCAAGGGCATAACGGGTTAATAAATCTATCGTGGCCTGAGGATCATAAATCGCTTGTGAAATAAAGAAGTTACAACCTTGTTTATGTTTTTCTATTAAACGTTCGTGTTCGTTACCTTTGCTGGCATGGCGCTCTGCTATGGTGACACCACCAATAAAAAAGTTATGCTGACTTTCGACTAAGGTTTCATATGCTTTATTTAATGGTAACGATGGCTTTACATCCTTAGAAGGACTGCCCACCAACACCACATCTTTAACATTATATTTTTGCCATGCTTCTTCAGCCCAATCATTAAAGGCGGCTTTATTTGACTGAATAACACTTTTATAAGTGATGACAGGGCGTTTAGATTTTTCATTTAATAAAGACGAATACCATCTTGGGTCGTGTGTTGACTTAAATGGAAAAGGTCTAGGTTTACTGATACGCGAACCTTCATCTTGAATGTCATAAACAATTAATCCGTCAAAATCAATATCACTAACACGTTCAAGAAGTTTATCGGCTATGGTTTCCACTTGCTCTGTAGGTGTGTCACTTTTAGGGGGAGTTGTACCAATAAAATAAACTCCACGGGTACTATCATTGTACCGTGTGCGTAATTCTGATTCTTGAGACTGCATGTAAATTTACCTTGAACTTTATTTTAGACGTTTAGCCGTCTAAACAGTCTCCACTAACTAAGCTTTTAAGTCAAACACCAGATCTAAATTGAAATAGTTTTACTTATAACATTTATGTTGTCATTAAATATTAGTATGAGCAGATAAGAAGAGTAGGGGATAAGTATCCCCTATCTATAGACAGTATTATGGGGAGTTATTCGGTTAACTTTAGCGTAATGTTATTGTCTTCACCTTTAACGATAGAAAAGGTCATGACGATTTCTTTATTGTTATGACTAAAACTAACTTGGTAGTCACCATAAAATGCTCTTTCGCTAAACTGACCTTGTTCATTGGTTTTTGCATTAAAACTGCTGGCCCATTGGTTAAAGATTAGGTCTTTCCAAACAACTGAGTTCGGTTTAGCAGTCCAGTCATCACGATACATTGCCGCTTCTGGATACCAATGCCTACCAGCCCAAAAACCCCATAATTGTATACCTACAGTACTTGGATGACTAAAAAACACCGTCATAAAGTCATGAGTATAATCAGCCTGTAATTCTTCATCACTGGTTTTTATATCGAATTCAGTAGAGCGCATTAATAAATCAGGAAAAGCTTGATGAAAGCCATCTAATATTTGATAAACCTTAGGTATGCCTGTTAAAACATCGCTAAAGTGACTTTGTAAACCAATACCATCAATTTCAGCATTTTGATCGACAAGATATTGGATAGTTTTTTTGTAATGATCTTGATGAGCCACATCTAAACCTGCAGCTGACAAAATACTATAATCATTAATATAAAGTTTATGATCTGGTAAGTTTGCTCTAGCTCGATCAAACCAGTCAACCATGACCTTATCCCCAAACGCATCCATTATATAATGATTGTCATATGGTTCGTTTAATACATCCCATTCTTTTAATAAATGAGCTGTTTTGCTAGTGACATCATCAATTCTATTATTAACCGCTTCCAACAATAGTGGATCTGCGTTAGCTGGGTCATCAGTTATGTATTGATGTACAGCATTAGGTAAGTTACGTTTTGAAGGCCAAACTAAAACGTGTCCTCGGGTATATAAGTCATGGTCATGTAACCACTGTAATGCATCAATGGTATTACTTTGGGAAAAACTACTGCCCCATTCACCGGACCATGCAGGCCATTTAAGTGAATTTTCTGGACCCGCTTGATTAAATAGTTCCAACACTTTTTCACGGTAAATATCACCATTATCACTTTCTTCTAATAATTGTGGTGTGGCTATCGCCGTACCAAAATGGTAAGCATGTTTGGTCATCGCTACTTCTATGTCTGTGTTGCCAATGTTTTCACCTGCGGCTGTTTGTAAAGTCAGAGTGAAATCACCTTTACGATGTTGTTCTATTCTTGCTTGAGCTTCTACCCGCCAAGCTGCATTTTTTTCACGGCCATCATAAGTAGGTTTAGTATTAGGTAATTCAGCTAGATCTAATGTTTGTTGATAGTTAAATAACTCTATGCCAGCCAGTTGAAACTTTTGTGGTTTGTCACCTGCACCTAACTCAAAAAGAATTTGCAGCTCATCCTTGGTAAAACTTTCTCCTACAGTGGCTGAAATGAAATACTCTACCCAATCACTTGAACTATTAATATTACGATGAATTATTTTGTAATAGTCTCTTGCTTCAGGTCCTTGTAATAATACTTTAGTAAAACCTGTACCAGTTTCATATTCACTTTCTAGGGTCCGAAAAAAGAGGTGTAACAAAATATTATCGCCACTTTGCAAACCTTGTGTAAGCTCAATGCTTAGTTGTCCATTCCAACTAATGCCACTGGGGTTAGTGATATCCATTTCTATAGCTTGATAAAAGTTAGCATGCTCAACGTTAACCAACGTTTTTGTGCCAACAGGTTGGCTACCATTGCCTTGCCAAAAACTTGCGGTGGACACGGCATCACTAGAAATAATTAATGTCCCTCCTTCAGGTTTTTCGGTGGGAGTGATGATAGGGGGTTCTTCAATATCTACAATTGTAATAGACACTGAATTTGTATGACTGGCGTTATTGTTATCTGTAACGGTTAATTCAAAAGTAATTGTTTCATCAGCAGCCACATCTGGGGCAGTAAAATTAGCTGATGCGCTATGGGCATTGGCTAATGTGATATTGCTGCCAGTGGAAGTTTGTATCCAACTATAACTTTTTATTGTGCCATCAGGGTCTGTACCCGTTCCTATTAAAGTGACTTCGCTCAGTTCATTTACAGTCTGATCAGGACCAGCATTAGCAGTGGGGGATTTATTAGTTAAAGGAACAGTGGTTTCAGGTGACGTTGAATCACTACCACCACAAGCGACGAATAAACAAGACAGCAAAACTAGTAGGAAATAAGCTATTTGTACTACAGACATTGAATAAATACCTTTTGATAACAGTGAAAACGTTTTCAGATTTACATGTTAACAAAAATAGATCAATTTAATTTTAGCTAAATACATTTATGATATTTAGTTATGAGAAGAGAGTAGATAACAAATAAGGGAGATAAAAAGTTAACAATTCATTTTACTTCAAGTAAAAGTCGTTAATTTTCTGCATGTACACGAGCGGTGTTAATTAATAGGAACAAACTAATTAAGGAATGCTTCAGCAAAATTTTATTGTAGTACTTATTTTTACACCTAAAAGTATTATTATGTCGCTGATTCAAAGCTAAAAAAGCCATAAAATGATACTACTTAACCTGAGTTCTGGATAAGAAGTATCGTCCAATCTTAATTAATCATTACAATTGAATAACTTAATAACATTCAGCCAATTCACCCCACATGAATGCTTACTCGGTAACGAAATTTTTGTGTATAGCAAGGCTGATTGACGTCCGTAATAACGTGTTATTAGGGGCTGTTAACCTTTTCAGTATAAATTTTGTTCTAACTAAACGCTTTTTAATCGCGGCGCTGGTTTACTCTAGGCATCCTGTCTTATGCTAAAGCCAGCAAAGCAGTTTAAAAACATTCCCGATGTTTTTGTGCAGGCCTAATGGATTAAGTCAAAAATAAGCAACACAAAAATGTATGGAACATTTTTAAATAGCTTTAGCTAACCTGCTTGCAGGTGAACTACATGGATGTAGTGAATAAAGAGTAAAAAGCGTTTAAGACGACCTACTTTCTTTAAAACATAACAAGCAGCGTTTGTGCGGCATTTCTAATGCCTCAGCACTCATTCATGTAGAGCAACTACACCACAATCGCGCTTCATTGTATAAATACCGCACAACCCGCTGCAAAAACACACAGAAAAGGTCAACAGCCCCAAGACAATCCAACGCCGCTAGGCACAAAAAGAGCGTTATCTAGAGGTTCGGCTTATCCAGTATTCATGTTACTTATTATACTTGCTCTTTTAATTCTTCTACCCAAAGGGCTGTGGCACCACACACAGCCACTGGCATTACCAAAAAGTTAACTATGGGGATCAAGGAAAATATACTGACTGTAATACCAAAACTAAAAGTATGGGATTTGTTCTGTTTTAAGATATCTTTCATATGTTTAAAAGGCACTTTGTGATTATCAAAAGGGTAATCACAATATTGGATAGCCATCATCCAAGCACTAAACAAGAACCAAAGCACTTGTCCAATCAGAGGTAATATAAAAAACAAGATCAAAAAACCAACAGCTCGTGGCAGATAGTAAGTGAGTTTAGCTAATTCTCGACCAAAGGTCCGCGGTATATCTTTTACAATATCCATAACGCCTGAGTCACCAAGGCTTTGACCCGTTAGATGTAATTCTACTTTTTCAGCCAATAAGCCATTGAATGGAGCGGCAATCCAATTTGCTAAAGTGCCGAACAATAAACCGAAAACCAATAAGATGGTAATAACAGCGATAGGCCAAATAATGTAAGACAAGCCAGTTTTCAGCCATGACAACCAATCCCAATCTGGAATGAGATCAACCACCCAAGTGATGCTGTTACCGATTTCACCGAATAAAAAATAAAAAGCCATTGAAAATAAAATTAAATTGATAGTTAAAGGAATAAATACAAAACGTTTAAGTCCTTTTGTACTAATAAGAGAAAAGCCTTGGAGAAAATAGTTCACTGTGCACCTAGTAGGTATTAACTGTTTGAAAATACATCATTAAAGGGAATAATTATACTTAAGCTGCAGGATAGATCAAAACGTCAATTGTTACACTTGATGACTTTTGGTACATTCCCGTCTCTGGAATAAAATAATGTCTAATTATAACTAGGATTGTCCCTTTTAATTTATGCGCTTAAAGAAAATAAAGTTGGCAGGATTCAAATCTTTTGTGGATCCAACAACTATTCCTTTTCCCTCTGAAATGACAGCAGTTGTCGGACCTAATGGTTGTGGCAAATCGAATGTTATTGACGCGGTGCGCTGGGTATTGGGTGAAAGCTCTGCAAAAAATCTTCGTGGTGATGCCATGACGGATGTTATTTTTAACGGTTCAACCGCCAGAAAGCCTGTATCTCAATGCAGTGTAGAGCTAGTATTTGATAATTCTTCAGGACGTATACAAGGCGAATATGCTGGTTATAATGAATTATCAGTTAAACGTATTGTTACTAAAGAAGCACAATCCAGTTATTTATTAAACAATACCAAATGTCGAAAACGGGACGTCACCGATCTATTTTTAGGCACGGGACTAGGTCCACGCAGTTACGCCATTATAGAGCAGGGTATGATTTCTCGTTTGATTGAATCAAAACCCCAAGAATTACGGATTTTTATTGAAGAAGCTGCAGGGGTTTCAAAATACAAAGAAAGACGACGAGAAACAGAAACACGTATTCGTCACACCAAAGAAAACCTTGAACGTTTAGAAGATGTGAGAGGAGAATTAGGCCAACAAATAGAAAAGCTACAAAGACAAGCCGCAGCAGCCAATCGTTATAAAGAACTAAAACAAAGCGAAAGAAAATATAAAGCTGAGTTAGCTGCTATACGTTGGTTAAAACATAATGACAAAATTCAACACTTAGAACTTGATATCAAACAAAAAAACTCAGATATCGAAGCTTATGTGGCACAACAACGTGGTGAAGAAAAAGACATAACTCTTTATAAAGAACAACAACATGACTTCAAACAAACCCTGTCTAATCTGCAACAACAAAACTTTAAAATTGGCACTGATATCACCCGTATCGAACAAAATCAGCACCATAACAAACAAAGACGTCAACAAATCGAACAAGAAATACAGTCTTTGCAACAGACTATTACTGAAAATGACATATTGCATCAGCAAAATCTGGAAAAAATTGATCAGCTATCTGAACAGTTAAATATAGCTGAACCGGAAAAAGAACTGGTTGCAGAACAGGTTGAACAATTACAAAGTCAATTAATTGAAACAGAAGAAAAAAATCAACTGAATCAAAGTAAATGGCGCAACCAAGAGCAAGAATTCAATCAGCGTAAAAACCAAGCGCAAAGTTGTCACGGTAAAATTCAATCATTAATGACTATGCAATTACGTACTCAACAGCGTATTGGCGAATTAAAAGATGAATTAGCAGAGGTAGTTGATGATGAACTAGAATTACAAATTGAAACTGTTCAAGAGAAAATATTAAGCCTTGAAGAACAAATTGAACTTGCGACAGCTGATAGTTTGCAGAGTGAAGAAGGACTTGAATATACACAGGCTAAATATAAAAAAGCAGAAGTAGAACTATCTGAATCAAAAGGCATGTTACAAAGTATTAATGCACAGCTAGATGCGTTGAATACTCTACAAGAGTCCACTAGCGACCAATCTCATCATCAAAGCTTGATCCAAGAATTAGCCATGCAAGTTGAACCTTGGTGGCAAACATTAGATATTGAACCGGGTTGGGAACTTGCATTCGAAACAATTACTTACCAATGGCAAAGTGCTTTATTAATTGATAATGAAGTCGATCAGATAACAGCCATATCGAATATAAGTGGTTCCAGTTGGCTGTTTAAAAATAGTTACAGCAATCATCATAGCGATAAAAGCATCACCAGTAAGTTGGCTAACCAATCATTTCCCAAATGGTTAACGCAGATCTTTTTTGCTCAAAATTTAGCCGATGCAGAATTATTATTGACTAGCTTACAACCAGGCCAAAGTGTCATCACTAAAGATGGTTGTTGGTTATCTGCTGATTGGTTAATTAACCCTAAGGCTGATACGCAAGCAGGTTTATTAAAACGTGCCAGCCAAATTAAAATGCTAGTTCAAGAGCAGCAAAAACTAGTTGAATTAGTCTTTAATAATGAGCAAGCAGTTGCCCAACTTTCGATCGAGGTTAAATCTGCTGCTGAGCATAATCAGCAATCAAAACAAGAACTTGAAATCATTACGCGTAACCAATCTCAAGCCAAAGGCCAATTACAGCTACTCAATCAGCAACAACAACATAACTTAGGGCGTAATAATCGATTAAGCCAAGAGTTGAGCAAACAGCAAGACACATTCGCTGACGAACAACAGCAACTAGAAGAGCTTGCTATGCAGGCTGAAGAACTTGAAATGATGCTTGAAGAGTTACAAGAGCAACAACATGAACTTGAACACCTAAGAGAAAATGAACAACAAACACTCAGACAAAGTCGAGCGAACTTAGAAGCTAGTAAAAATAAATTACACCAACTAGCCTTAGATTTTCAACAGATCCAAAATCAATATCAGGGCTTACTAACTAGCCAACAAAGAGAATTTCAGCTCAGCAATAACATGCAAGAAAAGCTGGGGATTTTAAAAGCAGAATTTGCTGAATTAGCATTGCCACTTGAAGATCAAGCAGAAAATCTGCAACAATTACTGGAACAAAAAGCCGAACTAGAACTACAGCAAGCTGATATAACTGAACACTTGTCCTTAGTAGAAGAAAACCTGTTAACAGCAGAAAAGGGACAACAAGGTGTAACGGATAAAATTCAAGCTATGTTAACTGAGTTACAAAGTATTAAGTTAGAATATGAAGGTTATAGAGTTCGGGCTAATGGGGTGTTAGAACAATTTGCAGAAATGCAACAAAACATCAAACAAGTATTAGAAAACCTACCTGCTGATGCAGATGAAGCCAGTTGGCAAGTTTTGCTAGAAAAAACCACTGCATCACTTAACCGATTAGGTGCAGTTAACCTAGCCGCGGTAGAAGAGTTTGAAATACAATCTGCCCGTAAGCAACATTTAGATGATCAAAATGATGATTTAGTTTCGGCACTAGATATTTTAGAACAAGCTATTAGAAAAATTGATAAAGAAACACGCTCCCGTTTTAAAGAAACATTTGATCAAGTTAACGAAGACCTTAAAATGTTGTTTCCCAAAGTGTTTGGTGGCGGTTCAGCTTATTTAGCTTTAACAGATGAAGACTTGTTAGAAACGGGAGTCACTATAATGGCAAGACCCCCAGGTAAGAAAAATAGTACAATACATTTGCTTTCTGGTGGAGAAAAAGCCCTGACCGCATTATCATTGGTATTTGCTATTTTCAGGCTTAATCCAGCACCATTTTGTTTATTAGATGAAGTGGATGCTCCATTAGATGATGCTAACGTTGGGCGTTTTTGTAAGTTAGTGTCTGAAATGTCAAAAAGTGTGCAATTTATTTATATTACCCATAACAAGATTGCTATGGAAATGGCTACCCATTTGACGGGTGTCACTATGGCAGAACCAGGTGTTTCGAGAATGGTAGCGGTTGATGTTGATGAAGCTGTTGCCATTGCTCATGCGTAAGTTAAACCAATACCTATAAATAATTTAAAATAATAAGAGTAAGAGTTAATTGATGGAAGATGTATTACGTTGGTCATTGTTGGTATTAGGCAGTTGTATTATTGTCGGTGTGTTGGTTCACGGTATTTGGGTATCCAGAAAAAACAGTCTGGAAAAATCTGCCAATAAAAATCCTGATAGAAATACAGAGCAAGAACTTCAACCTCATGGATGGCACTCAGAAGACAAGTTTGATGATGCATTGTTAAAAGATGTGCCTAATATAGAGATGGACGGAGCCGAAGAAGAACCCAATTTGGGCTTTTCTGCCGATTCAGATGAACCTATTGTTGCCCCTGAACAGTTTGACGATTTAGGTATTGGTGCGGTCCGGGTTGTATCTAGTGCTAATCCATCAACTGAACCTACTTTAGAAAAAGAGACAACAACTGATGAAGTTGCAGAATCCGATAAGATAAAGGTACCAAGTGCCGAACCTGAAGTTAAACAGCCTGCACCTAGTAGTAAAATTTATGCTTCTGTAGTGACCCAGCCTAAACCCGAATTTGCCGCAAAATCACAATCTTTAGCGGCAGAAACCTTGGCTATTAGTAAAGAAGAAAAAGAATCTTCAGCTGCCCGTCAGTCCGATAGTTTTAATATAAGCCAAGTATCAAACTCTGATCTGAATCTAACAAAAAGTACAACTGTTGGGCCTGATAATTATCAGGTACCTGAGCCACCGCCATTTTTATTAAAACAAGAAAATAAAGAGCTTCAATCACAACAAGCTGTTGTAGCTGAGATGCCGAAAATTCCCCCTAAACAAACTGCATCTGTGGTTACTCAGAAAGAACAAAAACAGTTAGAGCCTATATATAAGGAAAGCCTAACTGATCAAGCCTTGAATTTGGTAAAACGTAAAAAAGCGGATCCTAATCGTAAAAGAAGAGAACCTAGAATGGCCGAAGATCAAATGCGTATTGATTTCGACGATGAACCTAGGGTAAAAGAAGACGTTAATAAACCTAAAGCAACAAAAACGTCAGCTCCTCAACAAGAAGTCTTAGTATTAAATGTAAAAGTGACAGATGACAGCACTATTTCTGGTGCCGCTTTATTACCTATGTTGCTAACTTTAGGTTTTAAATTTGGTGAACAAGATATTTTCCACCGTCACGTTAATTCAAACGGCAAAGGGCCTGTGTTATTTAGCTTGGCCAATATGTTTAAGCCCGGTAATTTTGATATTGATAACCTAGAAAATTTCACCACTCAAGGTGTATCTTTGTTTATGATTTTGCCCATTGAAGGTGACCCTCATCAGGTTTTTAATATGATGCATAATGCCGCACGAAAAATTTCTGATGAATTTTCTGCACAAATCTATGACGGCAGACGATCATTATTAACCAAACAAAGTCTGCAACAATATGTAGAAAAAATACGTGAATTTGAGCGTCAACGTATGTTGCAACGTTAATCTCAGTAAGTTTAATTACAGAAATTTCTCATTGCCCCAATACTAAATGGGGCATATATCATCACCTTATCTTTATGGAATGCTTTTATGGCAGTCTCGCAAGACACTATTAATAACCTAGAAAAAATTAAACAAACTATCAGTGATTATAATTATCAATATTATGTATTAGATGCTCCTAGCGTACCTGACGTCGAATACGACAGACAAATGCAAGCTTTGCTGGCCATTGAAGAAGAATATCCAGAGTTGTGTACGCCAGATTCTCCCAGCCAAAAAGTAGGAGACATGCCTCTTGCCGAATTTGAGCAGGTAGAACATGAAGTCCCTATGCTGTCTTTAGATAATGTGTTTGACCAAGAATCCTTTTATGCCTTCGAAAAACGTATGCAAGACAGGTTAAAAAATCAAACTGAAATTAATTATAGTTGCGAACCTAAATTAGACGGATTGGCTGTCAGTCTACTATACGAAAACGGCATCTTAGTTAGAGGTGCCACACGAGGTGATGGACGAGTCGGAGAAAACATCACGGCTAATGTTCGGACTATTAAGAATATACCTTTACGTTTACGAGGTGATAATTATCCTCAACGCCTTGAAGTACGTGGTGAAGTAGTGATGACCCGTGATGGATTTATCGCTTTAAATGCTAGCCAAATTGCAAAAGACAAAAAGGTTTTTGCCAACCCAAGAAATGCAGCAGCTGGCAGCTTGCGACAACTAGATTCACGTATAACAGCAACGCGACCATTATTGTTTTTTACTTATTCTTTAGGTTTAGTAGAAAACGAACAACAAACTTTAGCAAATACGCATTCTGCTAGGTTAAAACAATTGGCTGAGTGGGGCTTACCTTTAAGCCAAGAGTTAAGAGTAGCAAAAGGCGCAGATGCCTGTTTAGAGTATTACCAGTATTTAGGGGATATACGTGACAAATTGAACTACGACATAGATGGCGTAGTATTTAAAGCTGACAATATAGAATTACAACAAGAATTAGGTTTTGTTGCTAGAGCTCCCCGTTGGGCTATTGCTCATAAGTTTCCAGCTGAAGAAGAAATGACCACTGTGCTAGATGTTGAGTTTCAGGTTGGGCGAACTGGGGCTATTACCCCCGTAGCTCGCCTAGAGCCTGTATTTGTAGGCGGCGTAACTGTATCTAATGCTACTTTACATAACCAAGATGAAATTAATCGCTTAGGTCTTAAAATTGGTGATACTGTCATCATACGTAGAGCAGGGGACGTTATACCTCAAGTGGGCTCTGTAATATTAGATAAACGTCCGAGTACTGTGCGGGACATCGTTTTTCCAGAAACTTGCCCAGTGTGTGATTCAACCATTGAAAAGCTCGAAGGAGAAGCTGTAGCGCGTTGCACTGGTGGTTTATATTGCGCGGCACAACGTAAGGAAGCCATGAAACATTTTGCCTCACGTAAGGCTTTTGATGTGGATGGTTTAGGTGACAAAATAATTGAACAATTAGTTGATCAAGGTTTAGTTAAAACCCCAGCAGACTTTTTTAAATTAGAGCTAGTGCAAATTTCTAATCTTGAACGAATGGGCGAAAAATCAGCCGCCAATTTACTTAAATCTCTAGAAAACAGTAAACAAACCACATTGGCTAAATTTTTGTATTCTTTAGGTATTAGAGAAGTAGGCGAGGCTACCGCTGCAAACTTGGCCAACTATTTTTGTGAACTCGATAAAATTAAACAAGCCGATCTTGAAGCATTACAAGCGGTAGACGATGTGGGCGTTATTGTAGCCCAGCATCTAGTTAACTTTTTTGCTGAAGAGCACAATATTAGTGTCATTGACCAGTTACTTGAAGTTGGAATAACTTGGCCAATAATAGAAAAAATAGAGGCTGGATCATTACCCCTTGACGGACAAACCTTCGTACTTACCGGTACCTTAGAACAAATGGATAGAAACGCAGCCAAAGCTAAATTACAACGTTTTGGGGCTAAGGTTGCCGGTAGTGTGTCGGCTAAAACCAGTTGTGTTGTGGCAGGTGAAAAGGCCGGTTCGAAACTGGCTAAAGCTGAATCTTTGGGTATTAAAGTGTTAAATGAACAAGGAATGTTGGATTTGTTTAATGAGCTTGAGGCCTAGTGATGCAACCTATATTAGATGCTTTAGCTCAAATCTCCAGTTGGATGCAGCCATATTATAGTGAAATCGCCCTAACCATTTTAGCGACGATATTGGTGGTTTACGGCGACGTGATCAATAAACACATTAAACGTATGATTAGCCAATACCACTTTGTGATCCGCACCATAGTATTTGTTTTAATTTGTGCGTTTGGTTACGGGTTATTACTAGTATTTGTTAGTCCTTTTTTAAAACAAGTTATTTTAGCGATCCCTCACATATATAGGGGCGTGACTGTAATTGGTGTATTTTTATTGTTAGGTTATTTAGCAGAGCACAGACGTTATATTTAAGTTAGGCATGGATAAGGAAGTAATATGGAAATTGTATTAATTGTATTGTTAGGTTTTTTTGTGTTTTGTATATGGCTATTTCCCATATTAAAAATAGCCATTTCTAATCGTACCCAAGGTGGTGAAAAGATAGCGTGGCTGTTACTTACTATATTTGTGTTTTGGTTCGCTTGGATTTTCTATTTATTGCTAGCCCCCCTTAAAGGTTCAACTAATAATCAAAATATTGATAATTAGCAATGCCTATTTATCTTTTCAGGTTGAACTTTTATATTTGAATCATACGAGTTTATTTTAAGTGATCTATAGAGTGCAAATATAATGGAACTTGAAATAGAACGAAATTAAACCAAGCATTTTTTAATACTTTTAGTTTTATCATTACTTAACTTCGTTTTTACCTTTATGAAATTAAATATGCGCGTAGTAATTCAGCTGTAAATATTGTAATTTTACTGTTAAAAAATAGCTCATCTTCAGTTAGCTAATTTAGCTAATAATCATAAAGGCAATTAAATGAAAAAAATTGGATTAATCCCTTTAGTTCTTTCTATGGGTATTGGAAATGTTCAGGCAAATGAACAGGACAATAAACTTATTTCTTTAACGAACAATTCTAGCGCAGTTCAAGGGGGAGAAGAGTTGTTTATACAAGCTTGTGCTGCTTGTCATGCGAAAGATTTAAGTGGCGCTACTGGATTTAATTTAAAAGACGGTGAATGGATCCATGGTGAAGCGCCCTCACAAATATTGACTAATATAAAACAGGGCTTTAACAACGCTGGTATGCCTGCTTTTGGTGCGATGTTTTCTGATAAACAATTACAAGAAGTTACAGCCTTTATCATATCTAAACGAGAAGGTTTAGCTAACTTAACCTTCAAAATATATCAAATGACAGATGAAAAAGATGTGTCTGTCACTGCTGATAAATTAATTAAATCAGGCAGTCTACCGAAAAATCTAATGGATTTTGAAATGCCTGAAGTTAAACATTATGCCCTTGAATTCGAAGGCACTTTGTTTGCACCCAAAGAGCCAAGTAAATTATTTATTGAAGGTTGGAAAATTGCGCCAACAACACTGCATATAGACGGACAAGAAGTTAATAAACCTTTCCCACAAGCTACTACTTGGACACTCAAGCCAGGCAAACAACACGTTAAGTTCCAATATATTGTGGGTGACAACTTTAAACAAGATTGGAAAAAGAATTTAGCCTTGTTTGTTACTAACGAAGATAAAAGTGTTAAATTATTTGGCTTATCGACTCGTAGCGATAAGATAATGAAAGACACTAAAATACTAGTAACGGCAGACATTAAACCTGTTATACAACGTAAAAAAATTCATAACTTACCTACTTACTCCATTTCTGTTGGCTTTCCTGAGAAAATCAATTATGCCTTTAATACTCGCAGTTGTGACGTAGTAGGTGTTTGGACAGGTGATATGTTGAACGTAGGTCCAAATGTTGATGGCCGAGGTAAAGACGGAAGCATAGTTTTAGGTGATTGGTTTATTAATAAAAATGATACCTTTGCCATGCAAAGCACAAGTAAATGTCATTATCAAAAAATGACTAACAAAGGTATACCAGCATTTTTCTTTAATCAAGACGGTGTTGATTACCAATTAACTACATCTAACCAGTCTACTAACGGTCTTTCCTTGAATTACCAAGTGTTATCTAAGTCTGCATCGCCTGTTGTGTTTGACTTACCTAACAATGAGAAAGTGCAGATAACTAGCCAAGATGGCGTTATTAAAGGTAATACGTTAACTATTACTCCTAATAAAACCTCTTTCTCAATTAATGTTTCAAGTAAATAATTTAAGGCTAAACAAATGAACAAAATTACAAAAGCACTAGGCTTATCCTTATTGTTAAGCAGCGCTGTTTCTGTATACGCACAGCAGCCACCTAAACATACTTATAAACCAGATGGTTACAGCATTGTGACTATTGAGACGCCGGAAGATGTGAGGTTTCACGCTACAGGTTTAGACTCAACATCTACCGGTGAAGTGTACGTTGCCACGCGTTTTGGCGATGTATGGAAGCTTGCGGGAGATAAATGGTCTAAGTTTGCTGAGGGCTTACATGAACCTACTGGATTATTGGTCGATGATGACGGTAGCATTGTTGTCGCGCAAAAACCTGAGTTTACTCGCTTGCGAGATACTGATAACGACGGACAAGCAGATGAGTATTCTATGCTTGCCGGTGATTGGGACTTTCATGATAACTACCATGAGTTTACCTTTGGGCCAGTGAAAGATAAAGCCGGTAACTACTACGGTACCTTGAATTTAAGTCATGGTGATCCTGATGCTTTTTCGTTAGGTGCAATGGGCAGTTCTGGTGGTTATCGGGGTTTTGCTTTTAAAGTCAATAAAGACGGTGAGTTCTCACCTTATGCTTGGGGATTAAGATCACCAGCCGGTTTAGGCAGTAGTCCAGAGGGCGAGCTGTTTTATACCGATAATCAAGGTGATTGGGTGCCTACTTCTACCTTCCACTTATTACAAGAAGGTAAGTTCTACGGCCATCCCGTTTCTTTAGCCCAAAGGCCTGGTTACAGTAAAGAGTCGATTACTAACACTGCAGTTGAAGTATTTGACAAAATACGTGAAAAGCCAGTGGCGCTAATTCCTCATTTAGAAGTAGCCAACTCACCAGGTAACCCTGCATGGGATACTACAAAAGGACAATTTGGTCCCTTTGCAGGCCAGATATTTATTGGCGACCAAACTCAATCTAATATCTTTAGAGTACTGTTAGATAAGGTGAACGGCGTCTATCAAGGCGCGGTAATCAACTTTATGAATGGTTTTCAAAGCGGCAATATTCGTAATGAGTTTGATATTAAAGGTCAACTATGGGTAGGTCAAACAGCACGAGGATGGGGCGCTGCAGGTGGCAAACCATTCGGCTTACAAAAAGTGGTTTGGGATGGCACAACTCCTTTTGAGCTACATAATATTAAATTAACTAAAACCGGCTTTACATTAACATTTACCGATAAAGTTGATGTTAATTCAGTTAGTTTAGATAGTTTCTCTGCTCAACAATGGAATTATCATTACAGCGGAAATTATGGTTCACCGAAGATGAACTTAGAAGCTGTAAAACCTAGCAAGGTTAGTTTGTCTGCAGATAAATTAACCGTGACAATTGATATGCCGCTAACCGCTGATAAGTTAGTGCAAATTGATTTTCCAGGTTTAAAAGACATTAATGGCCGTAATGTGGGTGTTGAGAAGGTTTACTACACACTGAATCAATTACGTAAGTAATTAAATTGATTGTTCAACCAATAAAAAAAGGGTTAGCTATATAGCTAACCCTTTTTATTTGCCACTAATTTTTAGTGATGTTCTATGATCGCCACATCAAATGGCGCTAGTTCAGCACTACCTAATACAAAACTGCCTAACTGTGTTGCCGTTTCATCAGGGAAAAATTGCGACTGACTAGAATAATTAAAAATAAAGGTTAAGTTTTCTCTTTGCATCATACGCATATCTTTAGGTAATCTTATGGTGCTTACGCCGACTTGATTCGCAATACTTTCAAAGTAATCTTGTAAAAACTCATCACACGTTAAACTTGCGATATAACTAATGTTGCCTTTTTGCACAACCATAGGTTGATTGCTGCTATCTATGGCTATCACTTGCACGCTTTCGCTTAACTCAAGCTCTTCACGCCAGCGACTACTTTCGTACTGTTTACCGTTAAAGGTCATGCTTTCACTGCAATCAGGACGAATCGTTTCTGTCGTCAGTACTTTTATAGGAATAAGTTGTTGTAACAAACCTGGGCCTAAATTAGGCACTAAGCTTAGTTCATTTGTCTTTGCACCTGCTCTAGGTCCAAAGATTAAATGCGCGCCACTATTTTTGCAGTTATCTACAAAGGCTTGCTCTACAATTGGCAAACATGGTGCAACTACCAAGCTGTACTGACTTAAATCATCTTCAGTCGAGACAAAGTCGACGGCTAGACCTAATTGTCTCAGAGCAGAATAGTAAGCAAATTCTACTTCTAACTGACTGTAGCTGGTTCCTTGGATTTCAATCTCGGTTACCCATTGATTAAGCGTACCGGTAACTATCGCTACTTTAGCTTTGACTGCACTGCCAATTTTTAGATTTGATCGTGCCATCTCTGCATTGAGCTGCTCAACTTCATACCAAGCTTGGGCTTTTGAGTTGTCATTACGTTTTATACCAGCATGCATTTGTTCTTGCGCAAAAGGCGCTTGGCGCCATCTGAAAAAACATACACAATCGGCGCCGTGTGCAAATGCTTGCCAAGACCATAAACGTACCATACCTTTTTCGGGCCGAGGATTATGATGGGCCCAATTTACCGGGCCAGGTTGTTGCTCCATTATCCAAAAGTTTTGCTTACTAATGCCTCGGCTTTGATCAAAAGCATAACTAGCGTAATCAGGATGTCCTGTACGCATATAAGGTTTAAATTTCTCTGCTGGTGCTTCAGCAAAAAACAGATCACTTCGACCAAGTGGATAATTATCATAACTAACAAAATCCAAATTTTTTGCTAGGGCGTGATTATCCGTTTGTGTGTCAGCCATTGGGATAAAATTATGTGTGACCCAACGATTGGGTGCGTGACGTCTAATTACTTTAATCATTTCATCATGAAAATGAATAACTTGATCTGAGCTAAAACGACGATAGGCTAGTTGGTGAGCAGGGTGGGTTTCGGTGACAGCTAAAATAGGCAGTTCAATTTGTGAAAAATCTTGATATTCCATAGACCAAAATACTGTGCCCCATGCACTGTTTAAGTTATCAATATCTTTATATTTATTCTTACACCATTGTTGGAACGCCCGTTTTGCATGTTCTGAACCACTATGGCAAGTATCATGACAAGCAATCTCGTTATCGGTTTGCCAGCCTACAACGTTAGGGTTGTGGCCATAACGTTTTGCTACCACTTCAGAAATTTTTAAGGCTTCGCGAAGATAGTCAGGACTAGAGAAATCATAATGTCTGCGAGAGCCAAACCCTCTGACACTGCCGGTATTAATATCAACAGGTAGAATACTAGGGTATTTATCAATCAACCATTTGGGGGGCGTAGCTGTTGGTGTACACATAATAACTTGTAAGCCTGCCGCTGCGAGTGTATCAATTGCTCTGTCTAACCAATCAAAATGGTAATTGCCAGGCGTTGACTCTAACCGTGACCAAGCAAATTCCCCAATACGCACATAGCGTAAACCTAACGCCTTCATTTCCTGAGCATCTTGTTGCCACATGTGCTCGGGCCAATGTTCTGGATAATAACAAATACCTAACATAATTTTTCTCTAATAGTGTTGTTGGAAGCTAAACTAAGATATGTCTTGTTGTTAGCGCTATTACAATAATGTAACATAAAGTGAAAACAAACGAACTTAAATTGTTTTATTTCGAACAATTTACTGGATTTTTATCGTTATATAATTAATATAGACGCAAATTTTTAACCCATTATTAACTCACGCCAATAGTTGTGCAGATTATTACAACATTAAACTGAAAAATAGTGATTTTATCTCTGTCGTGATTAAACTAAATTCACATCAATGAGGAGCATTTAATGAGCCAACTGCCTAGTTTTGTCCAACTTAATAGCCGAAAAGCAAGTCTAATAGTCGATTGTTTAACCAAGACCCCAAGCATACTTTATTGGGGGAAGGTGCTCTCTGTAGCCAGTTCAGTAGAAATGATTAGACATTTATCCACACGACAAGAGGTAAAGTGCGCCGTTGTGGTTGAGGCTCCAATTTCGTTATCTCCATTAAATGGCCAAGGTTTTACCGGCGCACCAGGGATAGAGATCAACAATCATGATAATGCTTGGTCTTTGGGGGGGGAATTAACCAAAGTAAATCAATGTAATGAGCAGACAGTTGAGTTTGTAAGTGTTGATCAAATTCGTAAAATTGAGGTGGTGCATACATTACACTTAGATAAACAATCTAGTGTGTTAACCGCATCAACTCGTATAGTAAACTTAGCAGTGAAGCCTTTAGATGTGCATTGGTGCGCCGCGCCAACCATTCCAGTACCCGATAGTATTAATAAGATTTTATCGTTTGAAGGCCGTTGGTCAAATGAGTTTTTACGTAATGAAGTTGATTTATTTATGGGCAGCTTTTTACGAGAAAACCGCAAAGGTAAAACCTCTCATGACAACTTCCCTGGAGTTGTACTGCATGACGATAAAACTGATGAACATTCTGGCAATTGTTATGGTTTTCATTTGGGTTGGAGTGGTAACCATAGAACCAGAGTTGAACATCTACCTGAAGGCCGAAATTATGCACAGCTAGGTGAATTACTAATGCCTGGAGAACTAACATTAGGTCATGGTGAGAGTTACCAAAGTCCTAATCTATATGTTAGTTTTTCTGATTCTGGTCTCAGCGAATTATCGCAAAACTTTCATCAGTTTGTACGCAGTAACCTCCTTCGTCCTGAGGTAAAAAACAAACCTAGACCGATACATTTTAATACTTGGGAAGGCTTGTATTTCGACCACGATATGGACACATTAAAGTCGTTGGCTCAGCAAGTTAGTCAATTGGGCGTTGAACGTTTTGTTTTAGATGATGGTTGGTTTAATGGCCGCCGTGGAGATGCTGCAGGCCTAGGCGATTGGTATGTTGATAAAGATATCTATCCTGATGGTTTAGGGCCACTTATTGATCATGTCAACGACCAAGGTTTAGAGTTTGGTTTATGGTTTGAACCTGAAATGGTCAACCCAGACAGTGATTTATATCGTAAACATCCAGAATGGGCGTTGGCAACCGAAGGCAACGAGCAGTTGGAGTTTAGAAACCAATTAGTTTTAGATCTTACCAATTCTGCAGTGATAGATTACTTATTTAAAGTGATCGATGATATTTTGATTGAGTATCCGAAAATTATGTACATTAAGTGGGATAACAACCGAGACTATAACCACCCTGGAAACTTGTTAGGACGGCCAGCAATTCATCAACAAACCCTAGCGTTTTATAAATTAGTTGAAAGCTTAAAAGCGAAACACCCGCATGTAGAAATAGAAAGTTGTGCCTCAGGCGGTGGACGAGTTGACTATGGCGTATTGTCTCATACCGACAGAGTTTGGACTTCAGATTCAAATGACGCGTTAGATCGCTTGTCTATTCAACGTGGCTGTTCTTTCTTTTTCCCTGCAGAAGTTATGGGCGCTCATGTGGGCCCAAGAGATTGCCACATTACAGGACGCCATATCAGCATAGAAATGCGCGCTGCCGTTTCGTTCTTTGGCCATATGGGTATTGAGATGGATCCAAGGGAACTCACTGATCACGAAATAACGGCCTTATCTGAAATAATCAGTTTGCACAAAAAGCATCGTCAACTAATTCATTCTGGTGATTTAGTACGAATGAATGAAAACAAGTTTTCGGTAGATTTTGGCATTGTAAAGCAAGATAAAAGCCATGCTTTATTCGCTTACAACAGTGTAAATGAAGTAAAAAGAACGAACCCTGATAAGTATAGATTCATTGGTTTGGATGACGATAAGAGTTATCAGTTAAATCTTATTTGGCCAACTGATTTAAAAGAATTTTCGCCATCTGTTTTAGCCAAAGTTGAAGGACAAACATTTAGTGGTGAAGTCTTAAAACAATTTGGTATGCAATTACCTGCTTTTTTTCCACAAACATCTCTAATATTTGAATTAAAGCAAGTGTAACATGTGATTTGTAAACGTTAAAAAGCCCTCTTTTTCTAACGACAAAAAGGGCTTTTTGTTTTATTTAACTATTGTAATTAGATTCAATTATATGTGTCTGAACTTGGCTCATCGCTAACACTTCCATCAATTCTGCAGACAATTTTTCATCGGTATATAAGTGATCAACTTGAGTAATGCTACCTTGCTTGACCATAGCACTTTTGCCAAATTTAGAATGATCAGCTGCTAAAATAATACAATCAGAATTATCAATAATTGCTTGGGCTACTTTAACCTCTCTAAAATCAAAATCTAACAATGAACCGTCATTACTGATAGCGCTGATCCCTATAATTCCATAATCCATTTGGAACTGTGAGATAAAGTCACAAGTTGCTTCACCAATAATACCGCCATCTTTATGCCTCACTTCACCCGCAGCGACAATAACAGTAAAATCTTCTTTAGCAGATAATATAGTGGCCACATGAATATTATTGGTGACAATATTTAAGTCCTGATGATTCATCAAAGCACGGGCTATGGTTTCTGTGGTGGTACCTATGTTGATAAATACAGAAGCGCCATTTGGAATAAGCTTAACTAATTCTTTGGCTATGGCTTCCTTCGAATCAAGGTTCATAATTTTTCGAGATTGGTATGAGGTATTAGCCGTAGTAGAAGTATTAGTCGTTTCAGCCCCACCGTGTCGTCGAACAACTAAGTTTATTTCATCTAAGTAATTTAAGTCTCGTCTGATTGTCTGCGGTGTAACATCGAAATGCAGCGCTAACTCGTCAATGCCTACAAATCCTTTGGCTTGCAAATGTTCAACTAAAGCAACTTGCCTTTTATTCTGTGGCATTTTTTATTCCTTAAAACGTTAAATTAGGTATATAGAAAAAATCAAATACATAGTTATTTTAAACGGTACTTCCAATTATTACATCAAAATATTCAAATAAAGTTCGTTTTTGTTCGTATGACGTCGATATTTTGGCATATTTAGATCTGATATATTATTGACATGCTAGATATTTGTTAACTAAATATAGTTTTTTTCTTTTCAAAACAATAGCAATGTTTGATTATGTTAACTCCTTATTTTTATTATATTTACTGACCATATTATAAATATAACTAAAGGTGTATAGATAAATATTGTAACTTTAACTACCCTTATGTTGTTAAATAAATAGTTCAACATGAACCGCAAATGTAATTAAATGAATATTTTTTGTTAAAAAATGTTGATTAATGTTCGTTTTGGTTTATCATCACTTTCATTCAAATTGAGGATTACAAAATATGTCTGGTTTTTTCTTATCCATTGATCAAGGAACCACAAGTTCTAGGGCAATATTATTTACAGAAGAAGGTCAGGTATATGCGAAAGCTCAACAAGAATTTCCACAACTCTTCCCGCAAAATGGCTGGGTTGAACATAACCCCAATGATATTTTGCAATCCGTTTTATCAACTTGTAAAGAAGTGTTACTTAACAGCAAAGTTGATGTGGATAAAGTGCATGCAATTGGTATTACCAACCAAAGAGAAACAACATTGGTTTGGGATCGTACTACCGGCAAACCTATTTATAACGCTATTGTTTGGCAAGACCGAAGAACAGCTGAGTATTGTGAAAGTATCGGCACTAAAGAGGTCAAAGCGCTAATTTGTGACATAACAGGCCTGTTGTTAGATTCGTATTTTTCAGCAACTAAAGTACGCTGGATATTAGAGAATGTTGAAGGCGCTAGAGCAAAAGCTGAAAACGGTGAGTTAGCTTTCGGCACCGTTGATAGTTATCTGCTTTGGCAATTGACTGACGGCAAATCGCACATGACCGATGCCACCAACGCCTCTCGCACCATGTTATTTAATATTCATCAACAATGCTGGGATGAAGAATTGCTAACGCTGTTTTCTATTCCTGCTTCTATGTTGCCCGAAGTAAAAGACTCAGCCGATAACTTTGGTATGACGATGCCGTCACTTTTTGAAAAGATTATTCCTATTTGTGCAGTAGCCGGCGATCAGCAAGCCGCATTATTTGGCCAAGCTTGTTTCGCTCCCGGGATGGCTAAAAGCACCTATGGCACCGGCTGTTTTGTTATGCAAAACACAGGAACTACGCCACTAAAATCTAACAACAAACTATTAACCACTGTAGCTTATCGACTAAATGGTGAAGTAACTTACGCCATTGAAGGCAGTATTTTTATGGCTGGGGCAACAGTTCAATGGCTACGTGATGGACTTAAAATAATATCTCAAGCCAATGAAAGTGACGGTTTTGCCGAGTGTACGCCTCTAGATCATGGTGTTTACATGGTGCCGGCTTTTACAGGATTAGGCGCCCCTTATTGGGATTCAGATGCGCGCGGCGCGATTCTTGGGTTAACTCGAGATTCTGGTATTCCAGAAATAGTCACGGCAGCTTTGCAATCTGTTTGTTATCAAACCAAAGACTTACAACTTGCTATGGAAAATGACGGTTTAAAACCGAATATCTTGCGAGTAGACGGGGGAATGTCTAGTAGTAACTGGACCTTAGCGTTTTTGGCAAATCTATTAAATATTTCAGTTGAACGCCCTGAAATTACTGAAACTACAGCTCTAGGTGTGGCTTATTTAGCAGGGTTACAAGCTGGCATTTATAAAGACAAAGACACGATTGCTAGTCTGTGGAAAAGCGACAAAGTATTTAAGCCAACAATTTCAAACGATTTAAGAGACAAGCTTTATCAAGGGTGGTTAAAAGCCATTGCTAAAGTTAGGCATTAAGTAAGTTCGATAACATAACTGATTTTGACCTCAATTTTATAACCTTTAAGTTTTAAACAACGAAAGCATAGAACTGAGAATAAAACAAAAACGTCTTCTAAGGGGGAGATAATATGAAAGTACACACACAACACTCAAATAAATATACCGCAATAGCAGTAGCGATGGCTACGGCGTTTGCTAGCAGTAACGTTAGTGCGCAAGCAGTGCCTACTGATGAAAATATGGAAGTCATTTCTGTTCGAGGTGTAGTAAGTAGCCTTAAACGCGCAATGGAAGACAAAAAAATGTCGGCTGTTGTTTCAGACGGAATTGCTGCAGAAGATTTAGGTAAATTTCCTGACTTAAACGTAGCAGAATCTTTGCAACGAATTACTGGTGTTTCGATTGATCGAAGCGGCGGCGAAGGGCAAGCAGTTACTGTTCGTGGTTTTGGCCCGCAATTTAATACGGTACTGGTAAATGGTCGCCAAATGGCTACCGATAGTGCTGGGCGAGAGTTTAATTTTGATATTTTAGCCGCCGACCAAATCGTTGGTGCAGATATATACAAAACGTCACAAGCTAGCATGCAAGAAGGTGCCATGGGTGGAACGGTAAATGTTTCTACAGCTAAACCTTTTGATAATACTGGATTTCAACTAGTTGGGTCTGCTAAAGGCGTATACGAAAGTTTGTCTGAAAAAACATCACCAGCGGCCTCTGTTCTAATTAGTAATACCTTTGCTGATGATAGTTTTGGCGCATTACTCGCGATTAGCCATCAACAGCGTGATGTGCAAATTAACCGCATTGAAACAGCTGGCTGGCGTCCAAATCAAACTATTGAAAACTCTAGAGACGGTGTACTTTTCGAAAATGCCTACATTCCTCGCAACTGGGATCAAATCGTTGACCAACAAGAACGCACACGTACTAACGCTAGCTTGGTTTTACAATATGCACCATCTGAAGATGTTACCGTCACAGTTGATGGTTTTGTTTCTAAATTCGAAGTGGATTCAGTCGCTACAGATTTAGCTTCATGGTTTGAACCAGATCGTGTTGGCTCTGCACAAATAGACGAAGCAACAGGTACCTTGCTTTCATTTACCCAAAATATTGGACTTGATGCCCAAGGCAGTGGTAATCCAGCGACCGATTTTGTATCCCATACACGTAATTCAAGAGACTCTACTACACAAGGTTTTGGTGTAAATGTTGAGTGGGCTATTACTGACCAACTAGAAGCGACATTTGATATCTCAACTTCTGATGCAGAGAACGACAGAGCAGGCCAGGATCGTTTTAATGTAGTGGGTATTATTAATGAATTTGAGTTTGACAACACAGGCAGTATTCCTACAGTTCGTCACGATGGTTTTGATAACGGAAGCCTTCCAGACGCTAGTTTATCTCGTTTACATTACAACGAAAAAGGCAACACATTTAGCGATGAAGATGAGGTAACTGAATTCAAAGCAGATTTTGTTTACACTGCCGACAGTGATGTATTCCAAACTGCACGTTTTGGTGCTTATCGTCAAGAGCGTGAAAAGTCTAGCTTCCAAATATTTGGTAGCCAATGTGTTTATTGTGGATATGGCACAGCAGCACCAAATGACGTGATTGAATTTCAAGCGTTTACTGCTAAAAACTATTTCCCTGGCTTAATTGATACCTTTTATTCATATGACGGCGATAAGTATGTCGATTTCTTAGCAAGCGATGGCAACGCAATCGAAACGTCTTTACAAAATAACAGGTATACCATTAATGAAGATATCACTACTTTGTACATGGACTTTACATTTGTACATGATTTAGGTGACATGCCATTGACGGTAAATTTAGGGGCACGATACGCGCAAACTTCAGTTGATGTGTTTGCGGTTCAAAGTTTTATTAGCGATGTAGTAAAAACAACGGATGAAACCTTATTTGCTAATCATTTTGCCGCACCTAATGACATTGTTGGTAGTGCCGACTATGCAAACTTATTGCCTAGTATCAACGTTAAGTTAGATATCCAAGATGATATGGTGTTACGTTTTGCTTCTTACGATTCATTGACTCGTCCAACTATGTCGCAAATGTCACCCGCTACTACCTTTAATGAGCCACGTCGTCAAAACTTGACTGCTCAGGGTGGTAACCCCGATTTAAAACCTTTCACCTCCGAAAACTGGGATATTTCATACGAGTGGTATTACGGAGATGCTAGTTTCTTCACGTTCGCTGTATTCAATAAAGAAGTTGAAAACTTTATTGTTACTACGACAGGCATCGAGACTTACACTATGACAGACCGAATGGGTCCCGATTTTTTATGTAGTACGACTAATACAGCCCTATGTGCAGACGCTAACGTTGCTGATATAGCAGAACTAAATGGTGCTCAAGAAGACTATACAGTCAGCCGTCCTCGCAACAGTGAAAGTGGCACAGTTAGTGGTTACGAAATTGCTGTCACTCATGTGTTTGATAATGGCTTTGGTTTTATCGCCAACGCAACGGTAGTGGACAGTAGTTCAAGCGAAGGTTTTGCACTTGAAGGTTTAGGAGATTCACAGAATATTGTAGCCTTTTACGAAGCCGAAGATTGGCAAGCTCGTATAGCTTTTAATAATCGTGAGTCTTTTTTACGTCTAGTTGATAACGGTAGTACTGGAGAGCCGGTTAACACCGAAACTTATGGTCAATGGGATATCAGTGGTAGCTACGATATCAATGATAACTTCACAGTTTTCTTTGAGGGGATCAACATTACCGAAGAAGAATTAGTACAAACTGGTCGTTTTGCTAATCAAACTTATAACATCGAAGATAACGGTTCTCGTTATGCTATTGGTGTAAGAGCTAAGTTTTAATTAGTTAATTAATTATTACATCGGCCTGTGAAAGCAGGCCATTTTTTCAATCAAATATACTAGATGTGTGATTGAAAAAATGTTTTAGGGTAAACAGAATATGGTTCAATATCATTAAGTAAATGAATCTAACAGGTAAAATGCAAATGACATCTCAGGTTAAAGAAATTGTTGTAGTGGGTGGCGGCACAGCTGGTTGGTTAAGTGCAGCAATTATTGCAGCTCATCACCAAAAAGCAAATCCTCAACAATTTAAGGTGACCTTAATAGAATCTTCCGATATCCCAACGGTAGGAGTGGGAGAGGGAACTTGGCCTACAATGAAAAATACCCTACAACAAATCGGTATTTCTGAGAGTGATTTTTTTAACCACTGTCATGCTGCTTTTAAGCAAGGCGGTAAATTTGTTGAATGGGTCCATGGTAATGGCGATTTTTACTATCACCCATTCACTCTACCATTAGGGTATGGGCGCATAGACTTAGCCCCATATGTCAATAAAATTGAAGATTTTGCCATAGATGCAAATTTTCAATATGGGGTAGGGGCTGCAGGTCTTGCCCCCAGAACTATGGCTGATGCAGAATATCAAGGGCAATGTAATTACGGCTACCACTTAGATGCAGGGGCATTTGCCGACCTTCTTAAAGCTCACTGTAAAAACAAATTAAATGTTCATCATTTAGTGGATACAGTGAAAAACGTAGTAGATTTCGATAAGCAATATATTGAAAAAATTGAATTAGAAAAAAATGGTTCATTAACCGCCGATTTATTTGTAGATTGCACAGGTTTCTCTTCCTTACTATTAGGGAATGCATTAGATGTACCCTTTATTAAAACTGATAAAATTTTATTTAATGACACAGCTTTGGCAATGCATGTGCCTTATAACGATCCGCAACAAGACATTGCTTGTCATACCATAGCGACTGCACAAAATGCTGGTTGGATTTGGGATATAGGCTTAACGAATAGGCGCGGAGTTGGACATGTTTATGCAAGTGAGTTTTTGTCTGATGATGAAGCTGAAGCAAATTTAAGGGCTTATGTAGGACCAGAGGCCGAAAGCTTAACTGCACGTAAAATTAGCTTTCAGTCAGGACACAGAAAACAGTTTTGGAAGGGAAATTGTGTTGCCGTTGGAATGTCTGCAGGGTTTGTTGAACCATTAGAAGCAACCGCTATTATGCTGGTTGAAATATCAGCTAGATATATTGCTGAAAACTTACCCGCGGACAGTTGCTTGATGTCTGTAGTAGCCAAACGATTTAATCAACAAATGGATTACCGTTGGCAACGAATTATCGATTTTTTAAAATTTCATTATATGTTAACAAAACGCCCCGAGCCATATTGGCAGGCGCATTGTCAAGCTGACACCATTCCTGAAAGTCTGCAAGAAGATTTATCTATTTGGAAGTATCGCGGCCCCACTTTGGCTGATTTTAACAGTGCCACTGAACTGTTTCCCGCTGCAAGTTATCAGTACGTTTTATATGGTATGGAATTTAAACCAGAATTTGATAAACAAGCTTACTTATATGATGAACAAAGTCAGGCAGATAAAATTATCAAACGTAATCAACAGCTTACCCAACAGATGCTGAATACATTACCACCACATCGTGATTATATCGAGAAATGGTTAGCCTCAGTGACTAAAGGAATATAAACATGGCAAAGTTAGTCGAGTTATCTAGTGATATCCATAAACATCTTAAAGTGAATCCGCAAAGTGTTATTCATTTTGCGGCGAGTCAACATTTATTAAATACACGTGTTACTGAGGTTGCACAAACTATATGTAATTTCCCTGTGTTTTTTAACAAAAATTTACATACTGGTTATTGGAATCTATCTGCTTTAGCCAGTTTTCAAATGGGTAATAGTTTATTTGTTGAAAATAATCAATGGCAAGCGGTTTATCAACCGAGTTGCATGCAAAGTTATCCATTCTATTTAATGAATTCTAGTCATGGCGAGAATCAATACACTATCGGTATTGATCAAAGTAACCAAGCTTTTTCGATTGCGAGTGGAGAAGGATTGTTTGAGTCTAACGGTAAAGCTACTCTATTTTTGAGTCGTATAAAAAGTATGCTTGAAAGCGATATTCAAAATGACATCCAGACGTTTCAGTTTGGTCAAAAATTACAAGAAATGGGCCTGCTAAAGTCAATCAATATCATAGTGCAATATCTAGATAAAAGCCCACAAACATTGACTGGTTTACACACCATTAATGAAGATAAATTACACACTTTAACTGACAGCCAGCTAGGAGAATTAAACCAGTTAGGCTATCTCCCCCCGATACATGGAATTTTGTTATCTATATCTCAATTGAACGGACTCGTACAAAAGAATAATCAGCAACATATTACTCAGCAAATACAAACAGTAAAACTTGAGCTAACTAAAAGTTAAATTTTTAATCAATAGTGACCTTTGTGTAAAAAATTACAACAACAAACAGACACACCAACATTGTAAGTAAAGGAAAAATAATGGCCGACCACATAGTACAAATTTCCGTCTTTTTAGGAGTAACCGCATTAATAGCTTTTCTCACTTATATGCACTGTAAAGGTAAAGGTCATAGAGAAGCTAGCCAAAATAAAGAATATTTTTTAGCAGGTGGAGGTCTCGCTTGGTATTTTGTAGCAGGTTCAATCACTTTAACTAATTTAAGTACGGACCAACTTGTGGGTATGAATGGTCAGCAAATGGCTCTATTGGCGCTCTGGGAGTTTTCTGCAGTGGTTGGTTTGTTTATTTTAGCTAAAGTTTTTTTACCAGTTTATTATAAATTCAAGTGTACAACCACCACCGAATTACTTGAACAACGCTATCAAAATCGTAACATTCGTGCAGTAATCAGTGTAATGTTTTTCTTAGGCAGCGCGTTGATATTTTGTCCAGCGGTTATTTATTCCGGCTCTTTGTTTATGCAAAATATGTTTAACATTCAACATATTCCGCTTATGTATATTGCCACCGCATTTGCCGCTGTAGGCGCTATGTATGCCATTTTTGGAGGATTAAGAGCCGTTGCTGTTTCTGATACTTACTCCGGTGTTCTACTTTTAGTAATGGCGATTGTTGTTGTTTTCTTAGCCCTAAATGCAATTGATTATGATTTTTCTGGTATCCCAGCCGAACGGTTAACCTTAATTGGTGATGATAATTCACCTATTCCATGGCATACACTTTTAACCGGCATGATATTTATTCAAATGTTCTATTGGGGAACGAATCAAGTCGTCACGCAAAGGGCAATGGCCGCTCCTAGTTTAAAAGAAGCGCAGAAAGGAGTATTTGCTGCAGCTGTTATTCGTCTGGTAATAGTTCCCACCATCATAGTGGTACCTGGGATAATATCATTCAAATTGTATGGTGACATCGGTGATACTGCTTATGGGCAAATAGTAGGCGATTTATTACCAGCATGGCTATCGGGTATATTTGCTGCGGCCATGGCTGCAGCGGTTCTTACAACATTTAATAGCAACCTTAACTCTGCAACCGCTTTATATGTATGTGATATTCACGAGGCATATATTGATGACAAACCAAATGTGGCTAAATTAAGTGGCTGGATTACCGCAGGTTTGACCTTACTATCTTTAGCTTTGGTGCCTGTTTATCAACAAGCTGATAGCATCATAAATTTACTGCAACAATTATATGGCCTGCTGAGTATGCCTATTTTATCGGTGTTTATTGTAGGTTTAGTCTTTAAAAACGTTCATGCCAATGCTGCGATAACTGCTGTGTTTTTTGGCGTGATTTTATATGGTTTACTATCTTTTGAGTTCTCTCCTTTACATGCACCTTTTGGCTTACATTACATACATCTAATGTTTTTAACCTTAGTGTCTTGTGTTGCTGTAGCACTGTCTATTAACAAAATTATTTATGGTCAAAGTGCTCAAATAGCGTGGGCAAATAATGCGCCAACCAACCCATAATCCCTAACTTAGATGAAATATAGTATGAATAATTTACGTAAAAGTAATATCGGAAAACTTCCTCAACAAGAGTTTGATGTATTGATCCTCGGCGGTGGGATTAATGGTGCTGTGTCTGCTGCAGCATTGGCTGCAAAAGGCGTAAAAGTTGCCTTAATTGACAAAGGTGATTTTGCAGGGTTTACCAGTTCAAATTCCTCAAACCTCGCATGGGGGGGAATTAAGTATTTGGAAAGTTATGAATACGCCTTAGTCAACAAGTTATGCAAAAGCCGAAATCATTTGATGCGCAGTTACCCTTCGACAGTCAAAGAGATACGATTTTTAACCAGTATTCAAAAAGGCTTTCGCTTTCCACCTTTCTTTATTTATATGGGCACATTATTGTATTGGGCGATGGGCCGATTTTTCACTAAAGCACCTAATTATCTGTCTTCTAAATCTATAAAAAATAAAGAACAAGTAATAGATACCAGCAACGTTAATGGCGGTTTTGAATACTCAGATTGTTATTTGTACGATAATGACGCTAGATTTGTTTTCAACTTCATTCGGTCAAGCATGAGTTATGGTTGTATCGCTGCCAATTATGTGGAGTCTTTAGGCTCAAAAAGAGAAGGTAACATTTGGATTACTGATGCTAAAGACACTATCAGTGGCGAACAAATTCAAATCCGCTCTAAATGTATTATTAATGCCTGCGGTCCATTTGTTGATCCAGTAAATAACATTGTTGGCGAAAAAACTGAGCATCATCATGTGTTTTCTAAAGGTATTCACTTAATCGTCGACAAAATTACCGACAGTAATAAAGTGTTAACCTTTTTTGCTGATGATGGTCGATTATTTTTTGTTATTCCTATGGGAACCAAAACGTGTATTGGCACAACAGATAGTCAGGTGGAAAACCCCTATGCAAAAGTCACAGAGGAAGACAGGCAATTTGTATTAGATAATGCAAATAAATTGTTAGATTTAGCCAAACCTTTAACTAAACATGATGTTATTTCTGAACGTTGTGGGGTTCGTCCTTTAGCAATTAAAGGTAAAGATGGCAAAGCTGATTGGGTTCAACTGTCACGTAAACATGCCATAGATACCAATTCAGAGACTCATTATATGTCAATTTTTGGTGGCAAATTAACTGACTGTATTAATGTTGGAAACGAAGTGGCAGATATAGTCAAAAGTTTTGGCATCAAATTACCTTATCTTGATAAAAAATGGTATGGGGAGCCTGATGACAGCATAAAAGAAGAATTTATGCACAGAGCTGAACTGATGAATTTTGATGCACTAACACCAGAGTCATCTTCAGAGCCATTAACTCAAAGATTCTGGCGTCGTTACGGCAGAAACGCTATTAACATGCTGGAAAGTATTCGAGAAAACCCTAAAAAGGGCGAGTTATTGATAAAAAATTCTGAATATTTAACAGTTGAATTAGAACATGCAGCTAATCGAGAGATGGTCACTAAATTGGACGATTTTTTACGAAGACGCTCAAAGATTTCTCTGGTTTTGAGTCAGCAACAAATTTTAGCAGACCCCGGTTTACTTGAAGCCTGTCATATTTTATTTGGTGATCAGGCCGAGTTTAAACTTGAGGAATACAAACAATCTCTGAATGTTAAAATATAAATTTATACAATCCGTATTTGTTATTGAGATTCAAATACGGATTGTTACTTGGTTAATAACATCAGCAAATCGCCAAAACCCCAAACAAAAGTTCCACTTATTAATAATGATACTTCTAATGCACCAATCGACATTTTTAAATGTTGTAACTGTTCGGTTAGTTCTTTGTCGTGTTCGTCATTTATTTCGTCAATCTCAGATTCATTTATCGCTGGACGATGCTTACTTTTAAGCAGTTTGAATTTAGATTTAGCAAATGCTTGATTTCGTTTCCAACTGACTTTTTGTACGATCAGCTTTTCCTTAAATATGACCCCCATACTCGACCACACACCCAAAATAACAACTAAACAACCTGAACGGCTGAACCATTCGATTTCCATAAAATTTGTACGTGTAAGATGAATTCCCAGATAAAAAGTACTTAAAGCAAGAAACCAATAAATCACATGACTTAAACTGGTCTTGGTTGATGTATTAACAGTCAAATTCCCCCCTAGATTACCTGAATATAACGACGAGTTAAGATACCGTGATTCAGTCTTTTTATAAAATTTATTTTCAAAATACCTTTTCTCAAAGACTCAATATCTAAATCAAAAGCTGCATTTTTTATTATCCCTGCAAAAACCAGTTAGCAGCTATGTGGCAGTAGTGATTTAATATCGGATCATAAAAATATAATTTGTATATGTCTATTTAGAACAACATAAAAATATATATCCCTTTAGAGAAGAAATGACTTCAGTTATGATCTTAATTAATTATATTTAAAAACTTCGGAGGTTCCATGTTAGGTACAGCGTGTTCGGCTTCGGCAACCAAAGTCATGATGTTGGGTTGCGGTGAATTAGGTAAAGAAGTAGTCATTGAATTACAACGTATGGGTGTGGAAGTAATTGGGGTTGACCGATATGCCAATGCACCAGGCATGCAAGTTGCTCATAGAAGTTATGTGATTAACATGTTAGATGGTGCCGCTTTACGTGATTTGGTTGAAAAAGAACGCCCTGATTTAATTGTCCCTGAAATAGAAGCGATTGCCACTAACACTTTAGCCGAACTTGAAACTGAAGGTTTTAATATTGTACCCAGTGCCAAAGCCACACAATTAACCATGAATCGAGAAGGTATTCGTTGTTTAGCTGCTGAAACATTAGGTTTAGCAACTTCAGCCTATATATTTGCCGCGACTTTTGAAGAGTTTACTGCTGGTATCGCAAAAATAGGCATACCTTGTGTAATTAAACCTATTATGAGTTCATCAGGCAAAGGCCAATCATTAGTTCGCAGCCAAAACGATATAGAAACAGCATGGAAATATGCACAAGAAGGTGGCCGTGCAGGTAAAGGCAAAGTCATTATTGAAGGATTTGTCGATTTTGATTATGAAATTACCCTATTAACCATTAGTGCCAAAGATGGCATTCATTATTGTGCACCAATCGGGCATCGCCAAGAAGATGGCGATTATCGTGAGTCATGGCAGCCAGCTGTGATGTCTGAAGCAGCAATTCATAAAGCGCAAAAAATGGCTAAAGGTGTAGTGCAATCTTTAGGGGGTTTTGGTTTATTTGGTGTTGAATTATTTATTAAGGGTGACGATGTTATTTTTAGCGAAGTGTCGCCTAGACCACATGATACCGGCCTAGTTACCCTTATCTCTCAAGACTTATCTGAGTTTGCTTTACATGCCCGCGCCATATTAGGTTTACCCATACACCAAATAGAACAATATGGACCGAGCGCATCAGCCGTTATTTTACGAGAAGGCGTGTCCAATGATATTCGCTATTCTGGATTAGACGTAGCTTTAGCACAGCCTCAAACGCAAATACGTTTATTTGGTAAACCTGAAATTGATGGACGTCGTCGTTTGGGCGTAGTACTCAAGCGTGAGACCTCTATCGAAAAGGCAATTGAAATTGCGGTGGATACAGCTGCTAAGATCAAAGTTCACTTTTAATGATTTAGCTCGCCACTTTGTTTAAAAAGTGGCGAGTCTTTCTATTTTATCTTGGTTCACATTATTTTATTGCTTTGGGAATACTGTGTAATAACTCATCGTAATGAGCATATATTTTAGTCATGTCCATTTTGCCAAGAAACTCCGAACAAGTTAAATAGGCTAATAGATAGCGTGCATCTTTCGCCCAAGGCGGTAAATACTTAGGCAGCTGACATAAGCCCATTTTTTCTAACTTATATAACACGGGTATATCTTCAAGATCTAACTTGCCACAAAAGAGTAATCTTAAACAATCAGCTCTGCCATTGGTGACGATAGCCTTTAGAAAATTATGTATGCGAATTAACCCTTCAAGGTAAACTCCATCTTTAGTAAAGGGGGCACCACCTGTTAATACTCCACCACGAAATACTCTTCGACTATTTTCATAAGCTTGTGATTCGTTGCCAATTCTTTCTAAAAAATATTGATACACCTGTAAAAAATCAGCTCCTTCAATCGCCATTTGAATGGCAATGATACGATCGGCAAGTCTGCGTAGTCGGTCTAAATCAATAGAGTTACTTATATACTCAGCAAATACAGCTAAACCTTCTTGTGTCTTGGTTGTACCCGGGTGGCCCGCCGCTAGTATTTTGAGGTGAGGTTGAGCTAAACCATTAATAGAGGTCGCCACATGAATATAGGCTTCATGGTTAATTAATTGTTGTGCATCAAGATCGGTAAAACAAGCCGTTTTCCTGATCCTGATTAAATTGGGATTGGCCAATGCATTAGCCGAAAGTTCATCAACAATTTCGACTTTGGGCGCTTCATCACCGAACATTTTTATTACAGCTTCACGCATTTGTTCAGCAATGCCTGATGCTAAATAACACATTGGGGGTGGGGCCCCTAAATCATAATTTGCATAACTACTAATTTGTTTATCAAAGGTGTTAGCTAGTTCAAGTGGTGTTGATTTACCATCAGCAAAAGGATTCGTTGGTTTACCATATAACTTTTCAGAGAACTCATAAAACTTTTTAGTCCCTGCCGATGCCATCATTAAGGCACCGTATTCAAGCTTCACTGCAGTGCGTTCTAACCATTTATCTATGTCTGTGTCGCCAAGTAATGATCTCGCTTGATTGACTAACGATAAGGTTTTACTGGAATCAAATTGAGGATATTTTACTCTAGGTAGTTCTTTGCCTTTATTCACAAAGAACTCTCGTTTTATATCTCGATTCCATTCTAAATGTGTCAGTATTCTAATCGGTTGACTGGCGTCATATAAGATTGAGCTTATTTGGCAAAACCGATCTTTTTCTTGTTGTTCTTTATTCATCTGTCTTAGATTTCATCCTCATCAACAAACACAAGTTGATACTACTGTGAGAGTCGCCTGTTTCATTTTATTTATGACTAACTTGTAAAGCTAAACAATCACTGTCTTGACCGATAATCATAGTTGGGTCAACACGTACGCCACTTCCAGCATAGTTACCCTGTGCCGTAAAGGTACAAATTTGTACATATAGGTTATCTATACAAGGTAAAGCAAACAGTTGTTGGTATATTTTTTCTCGATTTTCGAATTGACCAAATTTCTCGGCTAGTACTTTTTTATCTTGATCGATTAATTGAATATTTGCCCCGCAACGTCCCACAATAGGTTTCACCACATAGCCAGTTTTCTCTAATTCGCTATTCATTTCAAAGTCAGTGTTTAATAACAGAGGGTGATTAGGAAATAGCGAGCAGAGTATGGGTAAGATGGCTTTATTACTGGGTATTAAGGTCCACATGGGCTCAAACACCATAATGTCATCGTTTAATAACACATCGGCCAAAGTAGGGGGTAAAGTATGTTCATTAACTTGTTGTTGATGACTGTCGTCTAGTCGTAATTCATCTAAAGCTGTTTCCCAAGCCCAAGTTTTCCACACCCATTTTATGCTGTCACCATGACAATCTTGAATGTCACCGTCAGCAGTCCAGCTCAGCGAAGATAAACCTTTTATCACTTCACATTTGTAGCCAGCCGCTTCTATGGCACTTTTCATGAAAAATGCGTGATAAGTTTCTTCTGGATCATCGTCTTGTAACACATGAACAATAGAGTTTATTTTGCAACTTTTCCAAGCTTTAACTAGTCGATTGAACAAGTCACTACCTGCGTCATAACCGTCTTTTACTTCGAAGTGTTTAAGCCATTTACCCTGCACTTTAGCCACTTCCATATAACAAGATGCAGAATCACAGTTATATTCGTAGACCTTCAAGCCATTTTCAGACATAGCAAAGTCAAAGCGACTAGTAATTAACTGATTTCTGCGATTGGCCCATGACGTTCTAATTTTCGCCAATATCTGTTCAGGTAAAGCAAATTTAGCTAAAAGCTCGGGATGAGCAAGGGCATAATCTGTAGCATGCATAAACATTTGATGTAGTTCATCGGTGGCTGATTCTAGGGCCTCTTTTGCTACAGTAGAAATTTGGTAATAGTTTAATTCATTGCTGGGGGACGACGACAACTTATGCCCTTGCATCATGTCAACAAAAGCATTTTCGTCGTCATTAGCTATATTAAGCCAAGGACTATTTACTTTGCCATTATCCTTTGCGGAACAGGACAAAATATTAAAACTTTGTTTGTCAGGCACATCAAACAAGACAGCATGTTTAGGGTCACCAGTTTGCATTACCCAGCCCAAAATTGTCGACTTACCAGAAGGACAATGCAACCAATAGTCGTTTTTGTTACCGATTTTAGCCTTTATCTCCCTAGAAAAGTCCTGTTCATTAGGCCATTTACCAAAGTCCTGATTTTGTTCAACTATGCGAATTTTATCGTCAAAAACCTCGGTGATAATAGCTACGTGACCCGTTTCTTCAAACTCTCCACCCTCATCCCAAATTAATAAACATCCAGCTTCTGGCCGTCTTTGTGAACCATTTTGAAAAGAATGAAGGGATAATTCAGTGTTATTCACTAAATCGCGAACATAATTAAGCCTGAATATTTCATAAGCCATCGCCACATCGTTAAATATGTATCCTTTATTGATATAAAGCCAGCGCCTGGCAAACTCCACACATTGCCACTTGTATCCCATATAGATACCGTCAATATAACTTCTAAAATGGCTGCGACTAGGATAAATCGCATCATCAGCCGTGTCGTAATCAGATGAATATGAGATTACGCCGCCTGGGGCTATCCCCAATGCTTCACCAAAAGGTAGGTCACCAGTCACATTATGTTTAGTCACAATTGCTCCAACTTATGTCAATAATTTTTAAACTATGCATATGGACAATTATTAGCTTACAACTGCTCATGGTTATCTTGCTCCATAACTATAGGTATAGGTTTAGTCGCTTCACCAGAATACAAACTGATATGAGGGAAGGGGATCTCGATATTTTGTTCATCGAAGGTCTTTTTAATTTCTTGATACATACTATTTTTTAAGGTCAGAAAATTCTCTCTTTTCGCCCAAACTGAGAATTGAATATCTACCGATGATGAACCAAAACCAAGTAAAATAAATAACGGTGCTGGTTCGTCCAAACAAAGTGGATTTTTTGCTGCAACTTGGCTGAGTACTTCTTTTACTCGTTCTATATCTTCTTTGTAGGCAATACCAATTTGTAGATCAGCCCTGCGTATGGGGAATCTTGTTAAGGTAGTGACTTGGGTTTTGATCATAGATTCATTAGGAATACGCACAAATAAGTTGTCAAATGTGCGAATTTTCACCGACAACAAATCTATGGAGATAACCTCCCCTGTAGTTGACTCTACCCGTATTACATCGCCGATAGAAAAAGGCCTTTCCATCATTAAAAATAAGCCACTAATTAAATTTGACGCTGATGTTTGTGAAGCAAAACCGATTGCCACACTAAAAATACCAGCTGCGCCAAGCACTACACTTAAATCAAATCCGAGTTCTTTCATCACAGAAATCGAGGTAAGCACTAAAATTCCGTAAAACACCACCCTTTTAAATAGGATCATGCTGTGAGGAGTTAAATGGGCAATTTTAAGGCGACCAACACCATTTCTAGCTAATCGAGCGAGTAAATAACCAATGACGAGTATTAACAGTCCTTTGCCAATAGCAAAGACATGGAATTGCTGCATCAAACTTAGGGTTGCACTGGTTTCTTCCACTTTGAGGTTTCCTGTATTAAGCCACTAAACTTCTAATTGAACGCATAAAGGTATGTTCATCTGCTTTTTCGCGAGCTGTTGATACCAGTGAAATAGTCGACTTGTCTCGTTCTTTTGCCAAGTTTTTAATATTAAAAGAAGGACGATCACCATCTAAATGATGAATTAAACACACCTTATCTGTCCAAAACTGTTCTGTAGCATCCACATAAAGATTTAAAAACGGGATAGGTAAGCTAATCCTATCTATAGTCAATAATTCATCATGTTCATTGGATATGCTGATGCTAGTGATTGCTCTATGAGAACGTTTCTGAATATTATCTAAAGTCACTCTGGCATCGGTATATTTTGAATAACATAACTCACCCACCATAGTTGATGGACCAAACCAAGAATCTGAAGGCAACCAAAAGGGTAGATCACTTATGGGTAATTTATTATTTTGGCTATAAAATGCTAACCATAATGGAGAACTAACAAACAGTTCAATTTTTTCTCCAGGCAGGATATTCAAAGTAGAACTAGGCCGAACTATGACTGAACGATTGGCCAATAGCGGTAAGGCTTTTATAAAATCTGCGGTTTTTTCAACTAAATATCTTTTGGGTTGAATGTCAGTAGAAAGTTCCGAAACCCCGTCTTCTAGTATCAATTGCTCAAAGCTTTCTTGCTGAGTTTCTTCATTCCAAATGATCCATTCTGCCCCTTTTCGTTGGACCGAAATTTTACGGTTACCAATTCTCCAAGTTTTAGTCTCATTTAGTTTAAAACCTATATCTCCCCACCATTTTTTCATTCGCTTCACTCTTTTCGTCAACGCAGTTTTTGATAAAAAATACAATACGTTGAAAGGGTTAAAAATTGCAACAAACCTAAATTTAAGCTGATAGATCTGGCATACAATAAGGAAGTCATATTTCACTGCACATTGGATATTTTTTGTATTCCAATTGATTATTGTTTATTTGAGAAAGTCATTTATTAAAGACCAATAAAATGGCTTACCGACGTCTACAAATATATAGCATTCAATTTTTAGACTATGTATTTTTAGGCTGTGATTTTGCCAAGACTTTATACATAGACAGCTGGCTATTGGGTTACGTTTACCTGATCATTATTTTCATGAAGATTTCATGAAGAATGCCACATATTCTCAAGCAATCAATAGAATTTTGTTAATCATATTGAATATGTATTATGGCTTTCGATATTGCCGCTAAATCTTGACCATATTCTCAATATCACGTCTCTACGTATATTCCACATTCAGTTACGAAGTATTACTAATAACTAAAAAATGGTGAAAAATGTATGCTACTACCGCATCTAGATTCACCTGATGTACTCACGGGAAAAATATGCATTGGTAGCAATAATAGTGGTTATCTATATTCCCGATCTGAACTTAAGTTAAATTTTGTATCGTTAATATTAAAAGGAAAGGACAATGGTTACTTCAAATAATCGTTATGTCAGTAATTTAACCCGAGATACTCTCGCCCTGATCTTAGCCGGTGGCAAAGGCAGTCGATTATGCGAACTCACCCAAAACCAGGCTAAACCTGCAGTCCATTTTGGTGGTAAATTTAAAGTCATTGATTTTCCTTTATCAAATTGTGTCAATTCTGGTATACGCAAGATAGGGGTGATGACACAGTACAAAGCCTATTCACTCTTGCAACATCTTTCACGAGGATGGGGCCATCTAAATAGAGAGTTAGGCGAATTTGTCGAATTATTACCTGCGTCTCAACAGTATTCATCAAACTGGTATGAAGGCACAGCTGATGCCTTGTATCAAAACATCGAATTCATTCGAGAACATGCCCCTAAATATGTAGTGGTGTTAGCTGGTGATCACATTTATAAAATGGATTATGGTGACATGCTGGTTCAGCATGCTAAAAGTGGTGCCGACATGACTATATCCTGTATTGAGATGCCTATTCAAGATGCAGCTGGCGCCTTTGGTGTGATGTCAGTCAATGAACAAAATAGGATCATTGATTTTCATGAAAAACCTACACATCCCCGTCCTCTTGTAGATAAACCAGGCTGTACCCTGGCATCAATGGGCAACTATATATTCAGTACTGAATTTTTGATTGAATGCTTACTTGAAGACGCTCAAAAAGTTGAGTCTCAACATGATTTTGGCCACGATATCATTCCAGCCGCCATTAATAGTCATCAAGTTCAGGCCTTTCGTTTTCAATCGGAAGAACCAAAAATTGCCCCTTATTGGCGAGATGTAGGCACCTTAGATTCATATTGGCAAGCTAATATTGATTTGATCAGTGTCACCCCTGAATTGAACTTATATGATCAAGAATGGCCCATCTGGACTTATCAAAAACAATCACCTCCGGCTAAATTCATTTTTAACGATGAGCAACGTCGTGGTTATGCTGTCGACTCAAGTATTTCCGGAGGATGCATAATTTCAGGTGCTGAAATCAATCAGTCATTACTATTTTCCGATGTTCATGTTCATTCTTATAGTAAAGTTGAACAATCCGTTATTCTTCCGCAAGTTGAAATCGGTCGTAATGTGCATATCAAGCAAGCAATTATTGACACGGCTTGTCACATTCCTGACGGTATGAATATCGGCGTAGATAAACAACTAGATATGGCTAGAGGATTTCGAATTAGTAAAGGCGGGATTGTGTTGGTAACCAAAGAAATGTTAGCCAAATTAAATTCAAGCCTTGATTCTATTAATCAATCTGATCATGCCAATAAAGAATCGAACGTAAGGATGATTGCATAGTAATTTTTCGAGCGTAACAATCGAATAGTTTAATGCTGATATACCATGAGCAAATTTTTATCAATTCTGTACATTGCTGTTATCTGGTATTCCCAGCTTCAGCGCATAAAATGCGAACAGATTTTGTTTACCCAAAATAATGAGGGGTAAACAGATGATGTTATCGAAAAATATAGTTAGCCTGTTTGCCATTACTATATGTATTAACATTACATCAATACCTTTCGCAAATGCTGACGATGCGCTTTCTTATGCCCAAGCTCGGCAAAGGCTGCGGCTACAATCAGATGCCATTCATGCTTCTAATTATCAAGTAAACAGCGAACGAGAACGCCGCCATTCACTTGATAGTTTAGATTTACCGACGCTTAGTATTTCCGCAGGGGTAATGGCTTACGGATTAAAGCGTGAGTTAAATATTGAGCCATTGCAACAAGTCGCAGGTCAGTTAATTCCAGGGGCAGAACAATATACTCCTAGCTCAGTAGATCTTGATTTTAATTCTGTTAATCCAGCCGCTTCGATTACTTCAAGCTGGTTGCTATATACCGGCGGTCGAAATAACGCTGCACGGCGCTTTGCCGATGCTGGTATTGCTTTAGCAGAAGCTGAACGTACAGGTACTATTGAACATCAAGAAAAATTGCTGGCAACTGTATACTTTGGGCATTTGTTAGCCAAACGTGTGCTGAGGATACGTGAAGATGTTCTCGCAGGAGTAAAGCATCATTTGCATCAGGCAACACGATTTGAAGCCAAGGGAATATTATCCAAAGTTGAACGCTTACATGCACAAGTTGCCTTTGATGAGGCTCGCCGCAACCTAGAACAAGCCCGTGCCGATTATGGTATTGCCAATGTCACTTTACGCCGCCTGTTAAAAAGTGAACAAGCCATCGAGCCACTTACTCAATTGTTTGTGTTAAGTCGTCCACTCGCACCACTTACGGAATTTATTAATGCTGGGTACACAGGCCATAGTCAACTTGCGCTATTGCGGGCAAAACACAAACAAGCTGAGCAAGGAAAAGTGATTGAACAGGCCCGTTGGAAGCCAACAGTTGTTGCATATGGTAGTTATAACTTAGTTCAGGAGGATGCTGATTTTTCCAATCCGTTGCCGTTACTCGAACCAGATTGGGTGGTTGGGGTTAATATCTCTTATCCAATATTTGATCGATATAATCGAAGTCGGCTGGTTAGCGCCGCAGAACAACAGATACAAAGAGTCAGTGCCCTTGAACGAGAAGTGGCTATGGGCATCGCAACCTTTATCGAGAAAAGTTATCGCTCAGTCGAGCGGGCACGAGACCAATTCATGTTGTTAGCATCCAGTATCGAACTGGCACAAGAAACACTCAATTTAAGGGAACGTTTGTTTACAGAAGGCTTGGGCACATCCTTAGATGTTGTAGATGCAAGACTTGCAGTAGCAAGAGCTGAAACTGAACGTGCGGTCGCTGCCTATGATTTTGTATTATCACTGGTCGATTTATTAGAAGCAAGTGGTCAGATAGCAAACTTTACAGATTACGTCGCTAGAGCAGACATTAGGCTGTCAATTGAGGAGAAAGCACAATGAAATATAAGGCCATTTTGACGGTCATGGCCATAGCGGTTGTTGTCGTACTTGGATACGGTATGTCAACAATATCAGCTCCTTTACCTTTGGTTTTTCAAGGACAAGTCGAAGCTAGAGAAGTGGATGTTGCAGCAAAAATAGCAGGCAGAATTAGTCAGGTTTTAGTTCGAGAAGGTGATCATGTTGCCACAGGTGATCTTCTGTTCGAATTAGATAGCCCAGAACTGACAGCTAAAATGACTCAGGCCAACGCCGGACGAGATGCAGCGTTAGCCATCAGTAACAAAGCCAATACAGGTGCAAGGGAAGAAGAAATCCGTATGTTGAAGTATGCGTGGGCAAGGGCAGAGTCAGCAGCAGAGCTTGCGGAAAAAATCTTTGAGCGCTTTGATTCTCTATTCCAGGAGGGCTTAATATCAGAGCAAAAACATGATGAAGCATCAACTAATGCTAGGACTGCCGCAGATGCCGCCTCTGCCACACGTGCACAATACGATATGGCCTTGAATGGAGCTAGAGGAGAAGACAAAGCAGCAGCACTAGCAGTGGTTGCTCAAGCTAAAGGGGTTATTGCTGAAGTTTCAGCATTTACCTCAGAAACACACCTTATTGCACCAATGTCTGGAGAAGTATCACAAGTATTAGTTGATCCAGGTGAATTGGCGCCGACAGGATTTCCTGTGATTACCATAGTTGATCTTTCAGATGCTTGGGTAGTATTGAATGTTCGTGAAGATCATTTGCTAAATTTTAAAATGGGAGCCCAATTAACTGGTTCGGTCCCGGCACTGGGAGACCAGAAAATATCTCTCTCTGTTTATTATATTTCACCACAAGCTGAGTTTGCTACATGGCGTGCTACACGTTATTCGGATGGCTATGACATTAAGACTTTTGAGGTAAAAATGCGACCTGATAAGTTAGTTGATGGACTGCGCCCAGGTATGAGCGTTTTACTTGCAATTAACTAGAAAATAGCAAAGAGGCAATATCAGATGCAAGAACATCCGAAAGATAAACCGGGGTTCATCAGGTCATTAAAACGCGAACTACAATATTATCGAAATAGTGGCAGGGAGTGCCTTCTTGCCGTGATTATTTTAAGCGCCAGTATGATTATTGTTGCTTGGATATTTTCATCTGGCACCTTAACTAATTTACCTATTGCAGTAATAGATAATGACGCTTCCAGTGTTTCTCGTACTTATATACGAATGTTAAATGCGTCACCAGAGATGCACATAGTTGATAAACTTACTTCGACTACTGAAGGTCGTGAACTCCTTGAGCAGGGGTCAATTTATGCTTTAGTGTTAATTCCTGAAGGATTTGGCAAAGACATAAAAAAAGCTAAGCAAACAACAATACTAGCTTGGCACAGTGGTCAATACTTAACAATTTCAGGCACCATCTTAAAAAGCTTGCGCCTGATAACCGCCAGTATGTCTGCTGGTGTAGAAATGACATCACTGGCCAAACGTGGAGCAAGTGGTCTAGCCGCTAGTGTTCAGTTTTCACCATTACAAACTGAACTAAGAACATTGTTTAATCCTTTTCAAAATTACCAATACTTTTTGGTCGCTAGTTTATTACCTGCTATGTTGCAGGTATTCGTTATGGTATGGACCGTATTTGTTATAGGTAAGGAGTTTCGCGACCAAACAAGTGTTGAATGGCTAGCTTCAGGAGGCAGCATTTATTGTACCCTTGCTGCTAAAGTGTTACCCGTGTTTATGTTGGCCTCAATGATTGGTATCGCTTGTTTGATTTGGCTTTTTGGTATTGCCGGTTGGCCAGTGACAGGCAGTTTAACTTTACTTGTAGTCGGCTGGGAATTAATGATCTGTGCTTATATTGTGTTAGGTCTTCTTTTTGTGGCTTTAACTAAGGTACTAGCCACAGCTTTGTCTCTTACAGTGTTTTTTACTGCACCAGCTTTTGCCTATGCAGGTATCACTTTTCCGCAACATTCCATGCCTTTAATGGCTCAATTGTGGACTTATCTATTGCCAATCAAAACTTTGCTGCGTTTGCAAATAGAACAAGCTGAAATAGGTGCGCCGGTTAGTAGTTCGATGGCAGAAATCCTTACTCTGTTGTGCTTTATTTTGTTACCACTTCCATTTGCTATTGGTCGAATCCGCAGGCGTAATGAAACCATCAGGATAGGGGCTAATTGTGGCTAGATTTTGGCGCAGTTATTGGTGCTCCTTAGTGGCGATTATTAAAGATCGTAATGTACTTTTACTCGTTCTTATAGGGCCCATTGTCTATTCAATATATTATCCCTTTCCATACAGCCCTGAAGTAGTGCGTAATATCCCCGTGGCTATTGCTGATCTTGACCACACTAGTTTGAGTCGTGAATTGATACGTTTAGCCAATGCAAGTCCTGATATTAAAGTGACAAGAGTTGTCAATGATACAAGGGAAATAAAACAAGCATTATGGGATGGTGATATACAAGGTGGTTTGATTATTCCAAGGGGGTTTCGCAAAGATTTTCTGCGTGGCACAGTGGCTAAAACCATTGTTTTGGGCAATGGCGCCTACTTTATGTTCAATCGTGGCCAGCTACTTGGTTTTGTTGGAGCTTCTCAAGCTCTATCGGATAAGCTTAAACTTAAGCATGAAATGAAAACCTCTGTTTCATCACAACAGGCAATGGAACGAAGTCGACCTGTTCGTTTAGAGTTACGTGCAGCGTCAAATAAAACCGGGGGTTATTCAACTTATGTCGTGCCGGCGGTGGCCGCCATAGTACTGCAACAAACCTTATTATTAGGTATTTGTATGTTGTTAGGTACATGGAGACAATCTGGCGCGCCATTTAATATGCAATATTGCAGAAATAGATTAGGTTTAGTCTTCGCTGCTGCTACTATTTGCCTACTTAATACACTGTACTACATCGGAATAGTGTACTGGCGTGAAGATTATCCGCATCTTGGTCAACTGCCAGATTTGTTAACTGTCGTTTTGATATTTTCTCTAACCGCTGCTGCATGGTCAGTGGTCATTGGTTCTTGGTTCCGTTATCGAGAGCAAGCAGTTATCCATTTGATACCCACTTCTATCCCTATTATTTTTCTAGCGGGCTTTGCTTGGCCGGTGGAGTCAATCCCCGAACCTTTAGTTGCACTCAGCTTTTTAGTACCAAGCACAGCTAGTGTTCAAGCTCTACTAAATGTTGATCAGATGGGCGCTTCATTGGTGCAAGTTTTACCTGAGGTTATTAGTCTTTTGTTGTTACTGATAGCAATGTTGATCATGATTATGTTAAGAAAAAACTGGCCGCTACCCTTTAAGAAGTAGCGCCCAAATTAGCAATTTTTGTGGGGATATTTAGATATGAATAAACTTTGGTTTTATCTCTGGTTAAATAAAGATGACAGATTATTCTATTTTATTAATTTCTTTATACAGCATATTGATCATCGCTAATATTTTAAAATGATGGGTTTTCACTGCATGGTGAAATTTAGCGTGTTGTTTATGAATTTGTTGTTCTTTTTTATGCATGGCTATTTCTTTTTCGTCTGCAAGCTTAAAAGTTTTACTACTTGGATCTTGTTCAACATTTGCCATTGTTTTTTCATGTTCGTGATCTTTGTTAGCATGAGCTTCAATAACCTGTGCATGCTCAGCCAATGATGCAGAATGTTGTTGCAGTGCTTTTTCTATTGCTGAGAGTTTACTAAGAGCTTTGTTATGATCTTTTTTCCATAACTCGATTTCATCAAGCCATAAAGCATGTTCAGAACCCCATTGTTTATGTTCTTGATGCATAGACACATGGTCATCGGTAATGACTGCTTGGCTGTTCTGCTTTAGGTTATGTGTGAATTCATATAATTCCGCTGTAGTGGAATTAGCCACACTTTTTAATTTGTCCCATAACGAATTGTTAACATAGGCTAAATCAAACTCTATTTGTGCTTTATAAGCATCACTCACATTATCTACTGCATCACTCCATAACTGTAAATTTTCTTTGAGATTTTTGCTCGCTTGCAGGATTTTTTCTTTGCTAATATCTTTGGTTTCTGACAATTTTTCTTCTGCCGCTAAAAAAGCCTGTTGTAATGTTTTTCCTTCTTTCACCACAAATTGTTCAACATGATCAACCATTGCTTGATAGCTTTCTTGTAATTCTTTTACTTGCTGTTTCGTATTCATGGGAATATCCCTAAAAAGTTAGATGATGTAAAAGTATAGTTACTCAGAATTTTATCTAATACTATTCGGTGTTTTACCTACCCAAATGTGGAAAGTACGTAGACTTTAAAGGTGATGGCACCAGCAACTTGAATCCACAGTATTACGTTTCTGGTTGCAGTGTATAAATTAGCTAAATTAAATCTACGAAAAAAGCAGCCGACTGGCTGCTTTACTTATTCATAGTCATGCTTAATTAAAAATATTTATCTATTTATTTTATGACAATTAGCACATGCTCCAGCCACTTTCCCGGCAAAGTAGTAACGTGGCTGTTCAAAGGATGCGGCTACTCTCGCTTCATCGATTTGGGCTACAAAAACTTGCATATAGTCTTCCATAAAAGGATGGTTAGCGCCGCTATTCCCAGATTTTAAGTTTGTAGCAATGCGTTCCATATTCTTAAGTGCACTCAGAACTTGTGTTCTTTGTTGTTCAACTTCAATTGGACTTTGTTGCAAAGGCTTAAGTAGAGCTTTATCAAGACCCCCCATTTGGATGGCTAACTCATGCATGTCAGAGCGCAAATCTTTACGCTCTGTGTATTTAAAATTAGCAGGGTAGGTGACTTTGCGAAGAGCTGGAGTATTTTGGCTGGTACATCCTAATAATACTATCGAGCTTATTATTGTGATAAAAATGACTTTACTAGATATTGTCATGCTCAGTTACCTCCCTCAGGGGTTTATTAGACAGTTAGCTTATAGTTTTTGTTCTGTTGTTTTAATAATGCTTAATAATTCATCTTTAAGGTGTAACCGCTTTTTCTTAAGTGATTCAATAAAATCATCTTCAACAGGAGAATTACTTGTTTCAATGTTATGTACTTCATGTTCTAACTCATGATAACTATCAAACAATTTAGTAAAATGGGCATCATGCATTTTAAGATGGCGAATTGTATGATGATGCTCAGGAAAGTCTTTTAATAGAGAGTGTTTTTCTATTTGCATAAATATTACCTTTTAATGGTTGATTTAACTTTATATGTTAAAAGTTATTGGCATAACTTGACGATGACATCTTGCACAGAACCCTGTGGTGTTCCTATTAAATGTGCAAAGAATAGGTAACTAACTGTGGATCATCAGGATCTGCTTTAGTTGTCATTCCAAGCTCCTTAGCTAATTTACGAATTGCCGTATTTTCAGAAAACTCATAAAAATACAGTTTATGTAGACCATTATTTTTTGCATATTCTAATAATGGTTTCATTAGCAATATTTCAATTTCTTTATGCTGCCATTGGTCTGCTACGGTTATTGCCATTTCACTTTCGGTTTCACTCGTACCACACGCGTAGCGACTCACGCCAATTTGTATTTCACCATTCGAGCCTTTTATTGTCGCGATAAAAGCCATAGAGTGTTTTCCATCAATATCACAAAGTTGTTTTAACATTGCCGGAGAAACGTCTCTTATGCCTTCCATAAATCGAAAATATTTAGTGATAGGCGACAAGTTATGAAAAAAATCTTCTTCTAACTTGATATCGGCAGGACTGAATGGCCTGATAGTAATCTCGGTACCGTCGATAATATGGTGTGAATGTGGAACCGTATCTATTGCTAACATAAATTTCTCATATTTATTGATGTATTAATTTAAGTATAAAATGATTTAATAACGAGTATGTTGAGCTAGATCAATAAATAGTTAATTACATGGATTTTAATGTAACTACGGGTTTACCACATTTGTATACGAGGAACCTCCAATAGAGTAAGTGCAAAGTCATAGATAAGCTGTATTCCTAACATACAATCAAGTAAAACAGCTGGCTGCAAATTTGCTTCTGGTTGCTTTCAGTTTTTCGTTTGGAGCAAGTTATAATGTCTACAGTTTCCTTAGTTCATTCACATCCTTGCAAAACATGCCATATTTCAGATGTATGTCTTGGCTCTAATTTGCAGCAATCTAATTGCCGATTAACTAACGCCCATCGAATTTATCATAGAAAAAACACATTATTTTCAGCTGGTGATGAATTTTTAGGTATCTATGTTATCCGTTCTGGATCAGCCAAAGCTTTAGCGCCCAGTCAAAGTGGTGATGAGCATATTTCAAAATTTCATTTTGCTGGGGAAATTATGGGACTAGATGGTTTTGCAAATGGTCACCACAGTAAAAGCATTGAGTTCTTAGAAACCAGTAGCATTTGTTTTATTAGTGTCAATGAAATTAATATATTACTGAAAAATTCAGATGATTTTAATCAAAGATTATTGAAAGTTATGAGCAGCGAGTTGATTGCAAATAGTGCAATGTCAATTTGTTACAGTGTATATACAAGAGAGCAACGACTAGCCAAGTTCCTGCTCGATTTATCAACAAACTTTATTGATAGAGGGCAATCAGGTTCAGAATTTTTACTCAGTATGACACGCACCGATATAGCGAATTATTTGGGAATGGCCATAGAAACTGTCTGTAGGGTTTTGGGGAAATTTCAAGAAAAGGGCATTATTGACATTAATCAGCGAATGATCACTATTAACCAAGTATCTGCTTTAACTAATTGTTTATACGGTACTGATTATTTACACAGTCCAGAGGTCAACAACAGTAAACTTGACCTTTATCGAGCCTCAGCTTAGCTATTTAACCTGAATACTGGATAAGCCGAACCTCTCGGTAACGCTCTTTTTGTGCCTAGCGGCGTTGGATTGTCTAGCAATAACACGTTATTACGTACGACAATCCGCCTTGCTATACACAAAAATTTCGTCACCGAGTGAGCTTTTAGGTTGAGAAATTTGAGTAAATATTGGTAAGTTATTGAATTACCAGGATAATACTTAAGTTGAACGATACTTCTTATCCAGAACTCAGGTTAGTTAATAACAGTAAAATGACCTGTAACAAAGATTGTTATGCATGCCATTAAACAGTTGAAGAGATCAGTCTACAATGACTCCACAAAATAATAAGCTTCTTAATGCTTTATCCACCGATGCACAACAACGCATATTTTCGCACCTTAAATTAGTGGATTTACCACGGGGAAAGGTGATCTTTGAAGCGAACGAAAAATTGCAATATGTATACTTTCCTATCAATAGTATTGTTTCCTTATTATATGTAATGGAGGATGGTTCATCAGCTGATGTTTCTATTATTGGCAACGAAGGAATGGTAGGCATAGCTGTTTTTATGGGAGGAGAAAGTACACCTAGGCGAGCAGTAGTGCAAAGTGCAGGGCAGGCATATCGGTTATCCGCAACTGAGCTACAAAACGAATTCTTAAATCACCCCGACATCCGCTTATTATTGTTACGTTACACTCAGTCTTTATTTGCCCAAGTAGCGCAAACTGCGGTCTGTAACCGTCACCATAGTATTGGCCAACAACTATGTCGCTGGTTACTTCTGTCTCTAGATCGTATACCCGGTAACGATTTAACTATGACTCAAGAACTGATTGCCAATATGCTAGGCGTCAGACGAGAAGGCGTCACAGAAGCGGCAGTTAAACTTCAAAAGGCAGGTATCATCCATTATAAACGCGGTCATATTAGTATAATCGACCGCTCACGCTTAG